>JAHIPE010000256.1 GCA_018894655.1 Actinomycetota bacterium | reverse complement strand
GGCCTGCCTGCCCACCTCGTTGAAAGCGATTTGTTGGGGCGAGTGTCTCGCAGCCGTCGCTATGACGATGGCACTTCGCACTCGCTTGGGATGGCTGACCAACCACTCCAATACTTGCTGACCCCCCATCGAACCGCCGGTAACAGTAAGTAGCCTGTCAATGCCCAGGTAATCGAGCAGGCGGCTCTGGACCCTGACCATGTCCGGAATGGTCACCAGCGGAAAGTCGATGCCGAAAGGTCTTCCCGTAGCCGGGTTGATCGATGATGGACCGGTTGTTCCTTTGCACCCGCCGAGCACGTTCGAGCAGATAACGAAGTACTCTTCCGTATCGAATGCCTTTCCCGGCCCAATCATGTCGTCCCACCAGCCCGGCTTTTTCTGGCCTTCGTGCCGGCCGGCGGCGTGGGCGTCGCCCGAGAAGGCGTGAAGCACAAGAATCGCGTTAGACCGAGCCTCATTTAACCTCCCGTACGTCTCGTACGCTACGGTGATGGGCCCAAGCTTCTCTCCGGAGTCAAGGAGAAACTCATCCGGAGGGTGCGCGAATACGTAATACTGCGTTTCGACGACCCCGACGCCTCCTTTCATTTCCTCTCCTTTAACGCTCTAGTCTCACGACTTGATCAGGCTGAAGCTCTCTTCAGGGCCTGATCGATGTCTGCCTTTATGTCCTCAGGATCCTCGAGGCCGATTGACAAACGTACGTAGTCCTCGGTGACCCCCGTGGCCTCTTGTTCCTCGCGTGTCAACTGCTGGTGTGTTGTCGAGGCCGGGTGAATGACCAGGCTCTTCGCGTCACCGATGTTGGCCAGATGGGACAGGAGCTCCACGGACTCGATAAAACGCCTTCCAGCTTCCAGGCCGCCCTTGATGCCGAAGCCAACCAGGCCACCAAAGTAATCCCCCAGGTATTTCTTCGCCAGCGTGTGGCTGGGGTGGTCCTCAAACCCCGGGTAATTCACCCACTCGACCAGGGGATGCGACTCGAGCCAGGTTGCCACCTCGAGGGCGTTGTCCGAGTGCCGTTCCTGCCTGAGGGGAAGCGTCTCCAGCCCCTGGAGGAACAGGAACGCGTTGAACGGGCTCAGCGGCGCGCCCATATCCCGCAACAACTGCACCCTTACTTTCAGGATAAACGCGACATTCCCCAGATCAGGGTGGTTTCCGAGGGCATCCCAAAAGACCAGCCCGTGATAACTCGGATCCGGCTCGGTGAACTCCGGGAAGTTCCCGTTGCTCCAGTCGAACTTGCCGGAATCGACGATGACGCCGCCGATCGAGGTCCCGTGACCGCCGATGTACTTCGTGGCCGAATCGACGATGATGTCAGCCCCGTAGTCAATCGGCCTGAGCAGCCCGATGCCCACCGTGTTGTCAACAATGAACGGGATTCCCGCGTCATGGGCTATTTCGGCGATCGCCTCGAAATCCGGGACGTCCAGCTTGGGATTCCCGATCGTCTCCGCGTAGACCGCGCGGGTCCTGTCGGTCAGCGCCTTCTTGATCTCATCGGGTCGCGTGGAGTCGACGAACTTCACGGTCCGGCCCAGCTTCGGAAATGTGTAGTGGAAAAGCTGATAGGTGCCGCCGTACAGGTTGTCGGCCGATACGATCTCATCGCCGACACGGGTAATCGCGAGCAGCGCGTAAGTCTCCGCAGCCTGCCCGGAAGCCACCGCCAGCGCCCCCGTTCCGCCTTCCAGAGCGGCTATCCGCTTCTCGAACACGTCCGTGGTAGGGTTCATTATCCGGGTGTAGATGTTCCCGAACTCCTTGAGGGCAAAGAGATTTGCGGCGTGTTCCGTGTCATTGAACACGTATGAAGTGGTCTGGTATATGGGAACCGCGCGCGCCCCCGTTGCCGGGTCGGGGCTGTCCTGCCCCGCGTGTATCGCTATTGTGTCGAACCTGTTTGATTCCATTTCTCCTCCTCTGCCTCGCTTTCATCCTTAAACCTGTCATTGAAAACAAAAAACCCGCCAACCATGCTGTCCACCTGGTTGCGGGTCCTCGCGACGTCTTGAGAAACAACGATGCCTACATGAGCATCCCTCCCGCCCCCAGGTGGGGACGCATAGCCATGCGGCACATTATCTGAACGTTCTCGTTGCTTCTAGCCATCTTGTTTCTTTTTCGTCTCCTAATACCTACCGTTATGCTAGGTTATTATATCGACTGGGGTGGAAGCTGTCAAACGGCCCAACAAATAACAAGCCCCGTGGTCACTCTTAAGGCGCCTTCCCGCCGCTTGTGGGAAATCGATCCCTTCGCCGATGTTGAAGACAGTCGGCTGCTTTTCAATTTTCATTCGGGCTTAACCTTCTACGTTCGGGTTGGAGCGACTACCAGATGACGGGTACGGACGAGGGGCTTCTCGAACAGCTCCCCCGGGACGGCGACCTCCGCCATCGGGAAAACGCAATAAAGGGGCCCCAATGCTGCGTTTGGGTTTAACTCGATTCGAAGAACACCTCGGCCGGGCTGCCGCAGGCCGGGCAGGCATCAGGGATCGAGCCGTCGGCAACGTAGCCGCAAACGTCGCACACGTAGTAGGTGGGCTCCTCCTCGGCCAGCATGTGCTCCAGGGCCTTCTCATACAGCTTGGAGTGGACCTCTTCCACGTCGCGGGCCCAGGTGAACATGCGTGCCGCGTTCTCGTTCCCTTCGCTCTCGGCCTGGGCTATGAAGCTACCGTACGACACCTGGGCTATCTTGGTCTCGTTGGCGAACGACTCAGAGAGGTTGGTCTCGGTGTCCTTTATCTCGCCCACCAGCCGGAGGTTGTTGCGGGCGTGGATCGCCTCCGACTCGGCTATGGCGCGGAACAGTCTGGCCACGCCGGGGTACTCCTCCTTGTCTGCCTTCTCCGCGTAGACCTTGAGCCGTACGCTGGCTTTGGACTCCCCCTGGTAGGCGGTGTGCAGGTTCTTCCGTGTCTCGTTGTCGGCCAACTTCGATCACCTCCCTGTCTTAGTTGCAAAAGGGGCCAGGCCCCATCAAACGCAAGGAACTCGTGGCCGGTCTTCTCGCACCACGCCGGCATGTCGCTCTTGATGCCCTTCGTCACTCATCGCCGGTCCTCTCGGTCACCGGCGACGGGCCCTGCGGGAGGCTTACCGCAGTGGGGGCAGATATCCACGCCTTCCCGGACCGGCAGGCCGCAGCGGGCGCACTGGACGATGACGGTCTTGCAGGCGACGCACAGTATCGTCTCCTCCTCGATCTCCACGTCGCAGTAAGGGCAG
>JAHIPE010000255.1 GCA_018894655.1 Actinomycetota bacterium | reverse complement strand
GAGCGCATGAGAAAGTACGTTGTAGCGATTGACCAGGGGACGACAGGCACGACGTCGATGTTGTTCGACCACGCCGGGTCGGTGATATCCAAGGTCAGCCGGGAGATCACCCAGTATTTCCCCGCGGGTGGATGGGTGGAGCATGACCCCGAGGAGATATGGCAGAGCACGTTGTTCACGGTCCAGAAAGCTCTGGACGATGCCGGCGTGGGTGCCGGCGAGCTTGCCGCACTGGGGATAACCAACCAGCGCGAGACAGCGGTGTTCTGGCGCAAGGGGACAGGCGAACCGGTCGGCAGAGCGATAGTGTGGCAGTGCCGGCGCTCGGCTCATATCTGTCGGCGCCTCAAGGAGCGGGGCCTGGAGCGGGAGTTCCGCGAGCGGACGGGGCTGGTGCTCGACCCGTACTTCAGCGGTACCAAGATAACATGGGTAATTGAGAACGATCCGGAGTTCGCCCGGCTGGCGGAGGCCGGCGAGATATCGTTCGGGACTATCGATTCCTGGCTGCTTTCGAAGCTTACCGGTGGCAGAGTGCACGCGACGGACTACTCCAACGCCTCTCGCACCCTTATGTTCAACATACGGGACCTCCGGTGGGATGACCGCCTTCTGGAGATTCTGGGCGTCCCTGCCGGGATGCTTCCCCGGGTACTGCCCTCGAGCGGCCTGTTTGGCGAGACCGACCCCGACTGCTTCCTTGGCGTCTCGGTGCCGATAGGGGGGATCGCGGGGGACCAGCAGGCCGCCCTGTTCGGGCAGGCTTGCTACCGACGTGGAATGACCAAGAACACGTACGGTACCGGGAGTTTCGTCCTAATGAACACCGGCTCAGACGCGGTATCCTCGAACACGGGGATGCTGACCACGGTGGCGTGGGGCTACGGCGGGGAGGTCACTTACGCGCTGGAGGGTTCGATCTTCATAACCGGCGCCGCAATCCAGTGGCTCCGCGACGGCCTGGGGATAATCGGCGACGCGTCGGAGACGGGCCCGCTGGCGGAGGAGGTACCCGACACCGGGGGCGTGTACCTGGTGCCCGCTTTCGTCGGGCTTGGGGCGCCGTATTGGGACCCGTACGCCCGGGGAGCCATACTTGGGATTACGCGGGGCACATCGAGAGAGCAGATAGTCCGTGCGGCTGTCGAGGCGATGGCGTACCAGACACGCGATGTGATGGATGCCATGAGACTGGACTCGGGGATAGACGTGGCGTCGCTAAGGGTCGACGGAGGCGCGTCGGTGATGGATATCCTTCTCCAGTTCCAGGCTGACCTGCTGGGGGTAGAGGTGCAGAGACCGGTCGTCTCGGAGACAACCGCGCTCGGCGCGGCCTTCCTGGCCGGGCTCTCGGTGGGGTACTGGAATGACCTCGACGATCTTGAGCGGCTATGGAGGGTCGAGAAGAATTTCAGCCCGTCGGCCGACAGGGGTACGATGGAGAGCAAGTACGGACAGTGGAAGAAAGCGGTACAAAGGGCATGCTCCTGGGAGGAGCCGGACCGCTCTGAATGGGGACGTGATCGTTGAAGATATAGGTTACGCCTGAACTCCTGCGAGCTCATCGGGCGCTCTCGTCGGGGAAGCGACCGGTAAATATTTTTTGCGCACCCCATTGATTTTTCATATCAAACACGTATAATACCGTCTTAGCACTCTCTACACTAGAGTGCTAATCTACTTTACTAAGGAGGGATGGGTATGGACTTGGAGCCGTTGGGCGACCGGGTGGTAGTGGAGCCCGGTGAGGGAGAGGAGAAAACCGCCAGTGGTATCGTTATTCCTGATACCGCCAAGGAGAAGCCCCAGGAAGGCGAGGTTGTCGCAGTGGGGCCGGGGCGGTACGAGGAGGGGAAACTGATACCCCTGGATGTTGAGCCCGGAGACACCGTCATCTACTCGAAGTACGGTGGCACCGAGGTCAAGGTGGCGGGCAAGGAGTATCTCATACTGAGCGAGAGGGACATCCTCGCCAAGAAGAAGAAGAAGGCCAAGGCAAAGGCTAAGGCCAAGAAGAAGTAGCGAAAGGGGAGAAGTAAATAATGGCAAAGATGCTGGAATACGACGAGGATGCAAGAAGGGCTCTCGAGGCCGGCGTGACGCAGTTGGCGGACGCCATCAGGGTTACACTCGGCCCCAAGGGGCGCAACGTGGTACTGGAGAAGAAGTTCGGCTCCCCAACGATCACCAACGACGGCGTTACCATCGCCAGGGAGATCGAGCTGGAGGACCCCTACCAGAACATGGGCGCGCAGCTCGCCAAGGAAGTCGCCACCAAGACCAACGACGTCGCCGGTGACGGCACCACAACCGCCACGGTACTGGCGTACGCGATGATCAAGGAGGGCCTGAGGAACGTCGCGGCCGGCGCGAACCCGATGGCTATCCGCAGGGGTGTCGACAAGGCGGTGGAGCAGGTCGTGGCTGACATCGGGAAGCGCTCCCGGGAGGTCGAGACCAAGGAACAGATCACCCGGGTGGCCGCTATATCGGCGGATTCCGACGAGGTAGGCGAGATAATCGCCGACGCGATGGAGAAGGTTGGCAAGGACGGCGTCATAACCGTCGAGGAGTCGCAGACGTTTGGGATGGAGTTCGACGTTGTCGAGGGGCTTCAGTTCGACAAAGGTTATCTCTCCCCTTACATGGTTACTGATACCGAGCGCATGGAGACGGTGCTCGAAAACTGCTACATCTTGATCGCCAACCAGAAGATATCAGCGGTGGCGGACATGCTTCCGGTCCTGGAGAAGGTCATGCAGGCGGGCAAGACGCTCATGATAATCGCCGAGGACCTGGAGGGCGAGGCGCTGGCAACGCTGGTGGTCAACAAGATACGCGGCACGTTCACCAGCGTCGCGGTCAAGGCCCCCGGTTTCGGCGATCGCAGGAAAGCGATGCTCGAGGATATCGCCATCGTCACCGGCGGAGATGTCATCACCGAGGAGCTCGGGCTCAAACTCGAGAACGTCACGCTGGACATGCTGGGTCAGGCGCGCCAGGTGAAGGTCAGTAAGGAAGACACCATCATCGTCGAGGGCAAGGGTAACACCAAGGCGGTTGAGGGGCGGATCCAGCAGATACGTTCCGAAATCGACAAGAGTGACTCCGACTTCGACAGCGAGAAGCTTCAGGAAAGGCTTGCCAAGCTCTCCGGCGGCGTGGCGGTCATCAAGGTCGGGGCTGCCACCGAGGTGGAGCTCAAGGAGAAAAAGCACCGTATAGAGGACGCCCTTTCCGCCACCAAGGCGGCGGTAGAGGAGGGCATCGTCGCCGGCGGCGGCGTGGTGCTGCTGAACAACACCAAAGCGATCAAGACCACCAAGATGCCAGAAGACGAGAAGACCGGCGCGGAGATCGTAAGGAAATCGCTTTCCGAGCCGCTCAAGCAGATAGCGGCCAACGCCGGCCTCGAGGGCTCGGTCGTGGTGGAGAAGGTGAAGGAGCTAGATGAGAACATGGGCCTGGACGCGCTCACCGGCGAGTACGTGAACATGTTCAAGGCGGGCATCATAGACCCCGCCAAGGTGACGCGCTCAGCGGTCCAGAACGCGGCCAGTATAGCGGCCCTGCTACTCACCACCGAGGTGCTGATAGCGGACAAGCCGGAGGAAGAGTCGATGATGCCCGGTATGCCCCCCGGCGGCATGGGCGGGATGGGCATGTAGGCAGGCTCTACTAGAGAAGGACACGGGAAGCGCCCGCTTGAGAGCGGGCGCTTCTTTTTATGGAAATTCCCGGGATGTTGTTTTTTCAGGCGGTGCTATGTGTTTAAATATGTAGCAATGTAACGGCGGTGATCTACCCACGGAGGTTCGCTTGGACGTCGAGGTAGGGATAGGCAAGAGCGGGAGAAAGGGATATGGCCTTGACGATATCGCGATAGTGCCGTCCCGCCGGACCCGGGACCCCGAGGATATTGATACCAGCCTGAAGCTTGGCCCGTACAGGTTCCAATCACCGTTCCTGGCCTCAGCCATGGACGGCGTAGTAGACCCCGAGATGGCGGTGGCGATAGGGAAGCAGGGCGGCCTGGGAGTGCTGAACCTGGAGGGCATCCAGACCCGCTACGAGGACCCCGGGCCGTTACTGGATAAGATCGCGTCCCTGCCCAAGGACGAGGCGACCCGGGGAATCCAGGAGATCTACACCGAGCCTATCAAGCCGGAGCTTATAGTCGAGCGGTTGAAGAAGATAAAGGAGTCCGGGGTGGTAACCGCGGCCTCCCTTACACCACAGAAGGTGGAGGAGTACTACAGTTACGCGCTGGAGGCGGGCCTGGATATCCTGGTCATACAGGGAACGGTCGTCAGCGCGGAGCATGTCAGCAACTCCCGGGAGCCGCTTGACCTCAATGAGTTCATCTCCGGGATCGACGTGCCGGTAGTGGTGGGCGGTTGCGCCTCCTATCACACCGCCCTGCACCTTATGCGGACCGGCGCGGTCGGTGTCCTGATAGGTGTGGGTCCGGGCCACGCCTGTACTACCAGGGAGGTGCTCGGCATAGGCGTGCCCCAGGCCACCGCCTTGGCCGACGCGGCAGCCGCTCGCTCGCGGATCTTGGAGGAGACCGGCAAATACGTGAACGTCATCGCCGACGGTGGTATCCGGACCGGGGGGGACATCGCCAAGTGTATCGCCTGCGGGGCGGACGCTGTGATGATAGGCGCCCCCATAGCCAGGTCGATAGAGGCACCGGGGCGGGGATTTCACTGGGGCATGGCTACTTTCCACCCTGAACTTCCCCGGGGTACCCGCGTGGAGGTGGGGCGGGCGGCGACCCTGGAAGAGATCCTTCATGGGCCGGCGCACGAAAATGACGGTACTCTAAACCTCTTCGGGGCCTTGAGAATGTCCATGGCCACCTGCGGGTACGCGACCATAAAGGAGTTCCAGCGCACGGAGATAATGGTAGCGCCGGCGCTCAAGACCGAGGGCAAGGTTATCCAGAGGAGCCAGGAAGTCGGGATGGGCAAGTGACCGGCGTCACCGCGCCGTATGCGGCGGTGTAAGCGATGACCACACACGACCAAAACGTCCTGGTACTCGACTACGGGGCGCAGTACGCGCAGTTGATAGCCCGGAGGGTTCGCGAGTGCAACGTGTATAGCGAGATAGTGCCCCGCACCCTGACGGTCGAACAGATCGAGGAAAGAAACCCCAGCGGCCTTATTCTCTCCGGAGGCCCCTCCAGCGTTTACAAGGAAGGCGCTCCCGGTTGTGACCCCCGGCTGTTCGAGCTGGGCATTCCCATACTGGGCATCTGCTATGGGATGCAGCTTATGGCCGATATGCTGGGCGGTTCGGTGGAGAAGACAGGCGGGAAGGAGTACGGCAAGACGGAACTTGTGGTCATCGACGAGGGTGTTCTACTGGACGACCTGCCCCTGGAGCAGGTTGTCTGGATGAGCCATGGGGACAAGGTAACCGAGCCGCCGCCAGGCTTCGAGATGACATCCCGTACACCCGCCTCCCCGGTCGCGTCAATGGAGTCGAAGGAAAGGGGGCTCTACGGGGTGCAGTTCCACCCCGAGGTGGTCCACACACCGTACGGCACGAGCATACTCAAGAACTTCCTGTACCACGCTTGCGACTGCCTGCCCACCTGGACGATGTCCTCGATTATCGAAGAGTCGGTGGAGGAGGTCCGCCGGCGGGTGGGTGGGGAGAAGATAATATGCGGCCTCTCCGGTGGGGTTGACTCTGCCACCGCGGCGGTGCTGGTGCACAAGGCGGTGGGAGATCAGCTCACATGCGTCTTTGTAGACCACGGGCTCCTGCGTGCCGGGGAGGCCGATGAGGTGGTGGAGACGTTCGGCCGCCACTTCGAGATGAACCTCGTCCACGAGAAAGCCAGTGATCGTTTCCTGGCCCGGCTGGAGGGGGTGACCGATCCAGAGGTCAAGCGTAAGGCGATAGGGGAAGAGTTCATCCGGGTCTTCGAGGAGGTCGCCTCGCGGCTTCAGGACACCGAGTTCCTGGTGCAGGGAACACTGTACCCGGACATAATAGAGAGCGGGACCAGGGACGCGGCCAGGATCAAGTCCCACCATAACGTCGGGGGCCTCCCCGAGGACATGCAGTTCGAGCTGATAGAGCCGCTCAGGTCCCTCTTCAAGGACGAGGTGCGGGCGGTTGGCCAGGAACTCGGCCTGCCCGAGGAGATAGTCTGGCGCCAGCCGTTCCCCGGGCCGGGGCTGGCGGTGCGGATAATCGGGGAGGTAACCGCCGAGCGCCTGGAGATACTGCGCAATGCGGACAGCATCGTCACCGAGGAGGTGAAGAGGGCCAACCTGTACCGGGAGATCTGGCAGTCGTTCGCGGTGCTCCCCTGCGTGAAGTCGGTGGGGGTGATGGGTGACGGAAGGACCTACGCCTACCCGGTGATCCTGCGGGCGGTAACCAGTGAGGACGCGATGACCGCCGACTGGGCACGCATTCCGTTCGAGGTGCTGGAGAGGATCTCCAGCCGGATAATAAACGAGGTCGAGGGAGTCAACCGGGTGGCCTACGACATCTCCAGCAAGCCGCCAAGCACCATCGAGTGGGAGTGACCGTGGTGCGTGCGCCCCAGCCCAAACAAGTTCATGGCCGGCAAGCCCCCCGATAGCGATTACCTGGACAGCCTCAACCCTCCCCAGCGGGAGGCGGTGGAGCACACAGGCGGCCCCCTGTTGATAATCGCCGGCGCGGGGAGTGGCAAGACCCGTGTCCTCACCTACCGAATCGCCCACCTCATACACCGGCATGACGTGAGCCCCGGGAACATCATGGCGCTCACGTTCACCAACAAGGCCGCGCAGGAGATGAAGGGAAGGGTGGAGGGACTTATCGGGACCACCGGCTCCGGTATGATGCTGGCGACGTTCCACTCCGCCTGCGCCAGGATACTCCGCCGTGAGATCGCCCCGTTGGGGTACAGTTCCCGGTTCACCATATACGACCAGGTGGACTCCGTCCGCCTGATCAAGCAGTGCATGGAGGAGATGGGCTTTGACCCCCGGAGATACAACCCGCGGGCGCTGAAGGCGTCCATCAGCATGGCCAAGAACGAGATGGTCGATGAAGAGTCGTACCCGGAGAGCGCGACGCTTCCTTTCGAGAAGGTCACCGCCACCGTGTACAAGCGTTACCAGGAGCGGCTCAAGGAGAGCGACGCCCTTGACTTCGACGACCTCCTGTTGATGATGGTCTACCTGCTCGAGCTTTTCCCGGACGTCCTCGAGCGGTACCGTGAGCGCTACCGGCATATCCTTGTCGACGAGTACCAGGACACCAACGTGGTGCAGTACCGCCTGGTCAAGCTCCTGGCCGAGGAACACCGGCAGTTGTGCGTGGTGGGTGACGACGACCAGGGCATCTACTCCTGGCGTGGCGCCGATATCAGGAACATCCTCGAGTTCGAGACGGATTATCCTGACGCCCGGGTGATAAAGCTCGAGCAGAACTACCGCTCGACGCCACAGATACTGGAGGCGGCCGGTGTGGTCGTCAGCAAGAATACCGGGCGCAAGGAGAAGAAGTTGTGGACCGCCAATCCCTCCGGCGAGAAGATACGATGCTACGAGGCGAAGGACGAGCACGCCGAGGCCGGGTTCGTCTGCGGCCGGATAGAGAGACTGGCGGACGGGGAGGATGAGAGGCGCTACGACGCGGCGGTGTTCTACAGGACCCACGCCCAGTCGCGCGTCCTGGAGGAGGCGCTCATCAGGCGGGGGATTCCTTATCGCGTCTTCGGAGGCACCCGTTTCTACGAGCGGCTGGAGATAAAGGACATAGTGGCTTACCTTCGCCTGCTGGCAAACCCCAGGGACGAGGTGAGCCTCCGGCGTGTAATCAACGTCCCCCCGAGGGGAATAGGCAAAGTCACCGTAGGGCATATCGAGGAGCACGGGCGGCGGAAGCGGATCGGATTCGCGGACGCGCTCCAGGAGGCCGACGAGATAGGGGAGTTGACCGGCAAGGCACGAGAGAACGTGGTGGGGTTCCTGGATATCATCGAATCCCTCACCGGGTTCTCGAAGGAGCACGACGTGAGCGAGTTGCTCCAGGAGGTGTGGCACGAGACGGGGTACATGGCCGATCTCGAGTCCCAACATACGATGGAGGCGGAAAGCCGCGTCGAGAACCTGAAGGAACTGCTGGGCGTGGCAGGCGAGTTCCGTAAGGAGTACGGCGCGGTGGACCTCGACGATTTCCTGGAAAGGGTCTCGCTGGTGAGCGACACCGACGACCTGGACACCACCAGCGGGTACGTATCGCTCATGACGTTCCACAACGCCAAGGGGCTGGAGTTCCCGGTCGTCTTCATGGTGGGCATGGAGGAGGGCATCTTTCCCCACGTGCGCTCCATGGACAGCGCCGATGAGATGGAGGAGGAGCGGCGGCTGTGTTACGTGGGCATGACGCGGGCCATCCGGGCCCTCTACGTGGTCCACGCCAGGTCGAGGAGCTTGTGGGGTGGGCTTGGCGAGAACCCGATATCACGTTTCATCGCCGAGGTGCCGCGCGAGTTCCTGGAGCAGGTTGACCGGCGCGACGATGAAGAGGAGGAAGGCGAAGGCGAGAAGGCGGGCCCGGAAGAGTTCGAGATAGAGGTGGGGGACACCGTGGTCCACGCCAAGTGGGGGGAGGGGACGGTGCTGGAGTTGGTGGAGCTGGAGGACGACTGCGAGGTTACGGTCCAGTTCCCGGGGGCGGGACGGAAAAGACTGCTGCTCGGCTTTGCGCCACTTGCCAAGGAATGACCACAGGACTCGAACCTCGACTCTCAATAGCCCCTCCCCCCTCAGGGGGGAGGGTTAGGGTGGGGCGTCAGGCATCACGGGGACCCCCACCTCGGTCCTCCCCCTACGAGGGGGAGGATGCTATAAGAGACAAATCGGAGTTAGTATCCGCCCTCAAGCGGGGGGAGTCGTAATCGAATCGTCCGGTGTGACCCACCCTGGTTGGCTCAGCCTCAGGTACTGCCACAGGGCGCGGGGATGTCCGGTATCTTCGGCAGCATCGCCTCTAACGGCAAAAGGACATGGGGCTCGTTGACCAGCCACTTGCCGTTTTCTTTCTTCAGCTTAACCACCATGTTTCCAGTTGACGTTCCCATCTCTGACTTCCACTTGCTCATCTTGATCGATTCGCTATAGCCCACCGTCGAGATGGTAACCACGTAGTCGACTATCTCGACCTCCATCTCGCTTCCCGATTCCTCGATAGTCTTCAACTCGATATCCTTGTAGGTCATTAAGTCGCCATTGGAGGACAGGGACTGCAACTCCTCGTCCGGTGGTTGCATGTCGGAGGCGTGGAAGGATTTGATAACGCTGGTATCGCCGCTTGCCAGTGCTTCGAAGTACTTATCGAGAGTCTCCTGGGCCGTATTGCCGGGTCCGCTGGGGCGAAGGAACGTGAAGTAGGCGACCGCCCCCCCGCTGATCAGCGCGATTCCCACGGCGATAATGACTATCAGGGCTATCGGTGCCTGCTTTCGTTCACCGGCCCGGGGCGGGGGGTAAGGGGGGGGCTGCCTCCACATGTCGGAGTACTGACCGGGTGGCGAGACCTCGCCCGGGGCCTGTCCCGGGGGGTATATCCCTTGGGGGGGAGGGGGGGGCTGTTGGAGCCCTACAGGCGCCCGGGGCCTGGGCCTGACCGGACGGGGGCGGCTTTGGTGCCGCCTTCAGCCTGAGGCCGCAGTCAGGGCAGGCGGATGAGCCTTTCTCGATTTGCCCACCGCAACGAACGCAGTTCAAGCGGGCACACTCCTTCCGGTTCATCTTAACGTGTTAATAATAGCATGCCCCGGGCTTGTTCGTTGTGGGGCATTGAATCGCTGGTACCTGTCACCACTGCGTCATTGTCTGACCGCCGTTTGCTCACGAGATAGGGGTTCAGGCCTTGCCGAGAGCAATCTTTCTTTGAACACCGCTATAAGGCCTTACCCCACCTCTTGGCCGGCTATAAGGCCTTACCCCACTAATTGAAGTTTGCCCCGCTCTGTGATACGTTTCCACACGGTTTGGCTTGAGCCGGGCCTTTGTTAGCAGTCGATTGAAACCCCCAGGAGCACAGATGGATTATGACCTGACCGAAGAGCAGGAGATGTTCAAGCGGATGGTAAGGGAGTTTGCCCTGGCGGAGATAATCCCGCGGGCCGAGGAGATGGACGAGGCGTGTGAGTTCCCCTACGATATAATCGCCAAGATGGCCGATCTGGGCCTCATGGGGCTTCCGTTCCCCGAGGAGTACGGGGGTTCAGGGGCCGACATGGTGTCGTTCGTCATCGCCCTGGAGGAG
>JAHIPE010000254.1 GCA_018894655.1 Actinomycetota bacterium | reverse complement strand
GACTTGGACTCTGTCGTTTAGTACGGCTCGGTGAAAGCCAGTTTGTACATAACGTAGAAGTTGAATATGGGGATTATCATCAGTATTCCCCACCAGTTCTCAAACCCCATGGCGGCCGCGATATCCATCCAGACGATTATCATAATCACAATATTTACGCAGGGTATGAGAAGGAGTATGAACCACAGAACATCCCTCTGAGCGATCTGCACCATCAACCAGAAGTTCAGTATAGGGATGAACCCGAACCACCCGTTGGGGGTGCCGGTCTTCTGGGCCATCTTCATCAAGCAGAACCCCATGAAGAGGTACACCGCGATTATGAATAGCACGTATAACGCGATCCAAACACCGCTGATACCGCCACTAACCTCGTAAGTGACCTCGACCTGTGCAAGTGCTGCTCCCATGTGCATTACTCCTTTCGTTAAGCTTGAAATGGATACTATTGATAATTTCTGGTGATGTCAAGGCTCCTGGGCATGGGTTGCGGCAATGGCCTGGTAGGGATATTCGAGGTTCACAAGTAAAGAAACATCGCGAATTGCACTTATATTCAAGCCCGGTTCTCTGATAGAATACTGTTGCAATAGTCCAGGCGGCACAAGGAGGAAGAATCATGGCAGACAGCGTGTACAAGATCATCGAGTTGGTAGGGTCGAGCCCGGATTCCTGGGAAGACGCGGCAAAGAGCGCCGTGGAAAAGGCGGGCGAGTCACTCAGGGACCTCCGCATCGCCGAGGTAACCCAGATGGACATGAAGATGGAGAGCGGCAAGGTCACCGCTTACCGCGCGCGGGTCAAGGTCTCCTTCAAGTACCAGGGCGACTGATACTTATCTGAAGCGCAACTCTTAAACAAAAGACGGTCAGCCAAGATCGCCAACACGTGGGGTCAGGCCTTGTAGCGATGTTCAAAGAATGAACTGCTCTCTATAAGGCCTGAACATCCTTCCTCGTAGACAAACGGCGGTTAAACAACTTGGTGAATAGAGAAGGAAGATGATTTACACAGTAACCCTGAACCCAACGCTTGACATTACCTACGTGCTGGAGGAGATATCCTACGACGAGTCGGTCAAAGCCCTGGAGGTGGTTAAGACCCCGGGCGGCAAAGGTGTCAACGTGTCCAGGGTGTTGAAGGCTATGGGTACCGACTCGGTGACGATGGCACTGATAGGCGGGTTCGCCGGGGCCGAGGCCTTGGACCTGCTACACCGGGAAGGCCTGATCCTGCAGATAGTGAGGATCGAGGCCAACACCCGCACAAACGTGATCGTGTTAGGCAGGCGCAACGGCCTGGAGCTCGTTATAAGGGCCGCGGGGCCGCCGGTGGAGGACAGGGAGATCGACAGGATCAGCGATCTCATCATGCAGACAACCCGGGTCCCCGAGATGATAGTCCTCTCCGGTTCCCTGCCGCGGGGCGTTGATAACGATGCCTACTACCGGCTGGCGATGGAAGGCAAATCCAGGGGCGCCAAGGTTATCCTCGATAGCGGGGGAAAGCCGCTACGGGCGGGGATAAAGGCCGCTCCGTTGCTTATCAAACCCAACCTTGCCGAGCTAGAGGAACTCGCCGGATGTGAGCTGGAAGGCCGGCGGCAGATACTGGATTTCTGCGGGGACCTGCTCTCGGGTGGAATCGAGATCGTGGTCGTTTCCCTGGGAAGGGAAGGGGCGATGCTGGTCACGGGCGACGTAGCCCTCAAGGGGACGGTGCCGTTCATTGATGACGACACTGTGGGCGCGGGGGACTCGATGGTCGCCGGCATGGTAATGGGCCTCACCAGGTCCCTTCCGATGGAGGAGGTCTTTCACATGGGGCTGGCCTGCTCGGTGGCTACAGTTATTAACACCGGGCCGGGCCTGACAACCCGGGAGACGTACGCCGAGGCGTTCCCCCAGATCGGGATCGAACAGATATCAATGGTTTGAGCGATGAGTAAACCCGCCGCAGATAAAGCAGTGGTCCTCCTGAGCGGGGGGATGGACTCCACGACCGTCATGGCGGAGGCCCGGGGCGAGGGCTTTGAGGTTTATGCCCTTACGTTTGACTACGCCCAGCGGCACCGGGTGGAGATAACCGCCGCCAGGGCCGTTGCCCGGTCCCTGGGGGCTGCCGGGCATCTCGTTTTCCCACTTGACGGCCTGGGGCGCATCGGTGGCTCAGCGCTTACCGGTGACGGAGAGGTGCCCAAAGGGCGCGGCGCCGAAGAGATGGGTTCCGGGGTGCCCGAGACGTATGTTCCTGCGCGTAACACCGTATTTCTTTCCCTGGCGCTTGCGTGGGCGGAGGCCCTCGGCGCGAGATGCGTGTTCATCGGTGTGAACGCCCTTGATTACTCCGGGTACCCGGATTGCAGGCCGGAGTACATCGCCGCTTTCCAGAAGATGGCTGACGTTGCCACAAGGTGCGCGATTGAAGG
>JAHIPE010000253.1 GCA_018894655.1 Actinomycetota bacterium | reverse complement strand
TCGACGGGCATGCCTCTCTCGCAGAGCACCTTGGTGATGGCCGCGGTCAGCATCGTCTTTCCGTGGTCGACGTGACCGATGGTGCCCACGTTGATGTGAGGCTTGGTCCTCTCGTACTTCTCCTTGGCCATGGCGCCTCCTAATGTCCTTTGGCTCTAGCTACGATCTCCTCGGAGATCCCCGTGGGGACCTCCTTATACCGGAAGAAATCCATGTGGTACGTCGCCCTCCCCTGGGTAAGGGACCTCAGGTCGGTCGCGTACCCGAACGTGTTCACCAGGGGGACGAACGCCACCAGTTGCTGCCGTCCGGATCCGGGCTCTATGTTCTCTATCCTTCCCCTTCGGCTGTTGATATCGGATATCACGTCACCGATATACCCCTCGGGGACCGATATCTCCATGCGCATTATCGGCTCCAGGAGCACCGGGCCCGCGGACCGGACGGCGTCCTTCAGGGCCATCGATCCCGCGACCTTGAAGGCGAGTTCGGAGGAGTCCACCGCGTGAAATGACCCGTTAACCAGGCTCACCTTGAAATCCACCAGCGGGTATCCGGCCAGGACCCCGGTCGTCGCGGCTTCCTGGATCCCCCGGTCAACCGCCGGCACGTACTCCTTGGGTATCTCTCCGCCGTGTATCTTGTTCTCGAACTCGTAACCGGCGCCGCGCCCCATCGGCTCCAGGTCTATCGTTATGTCCCCATACTGCCCGCGCCCCCCGGTCTGCTTTACGAACCTCCCGCGGACCTTGACCGCGGGCCGGGTTATCGTCTCGCGATAGGAAACCTGGGGCTTGCCCACGTTTGCGTCCAACTGGAACTCACGGAGCAGCCGGTCCACCACAACCTCCAGGTGGAGTTCGCCCATGCCGCTTATTATCGTCTGCCCGCTTTCCTCGTCCAGGTTCACGTGGAACGTCGGGTCCTCCTCGGAGAGCCTCCTGAGGGACTCCGCCAGCTTGTCGGAGTCGATCTTCGTCTTGGGCTCTATCGCCACCGATATCACCGGCTCCGGGAAACTCATCGGCTCCAGCAGTATCGGATGGGACGGGTCGCAGATCGTGTCTCCCGTCTTCGCCTTCTTGATCCCTACACCGGCTACGATATCCCCGGCGCCCACAGTCTTCACGTCCTCGCGGCGATTGGCGTGCATCCTCAAGATACGCCCTATGCGCTCCTTGTGCCCGGTCGTCATGTTAAGCACAAAATCCCCGGTCGCGAGCGACCCGGAGTACACCCGGAAGTAGGTCAGCTTTCCTACGTATGGGTCAGTCTGAATCTTGAAGGCAAGGGCCGAAAAGGGCGCCTCGTCGGAGGGAGGCCTTAATTCCGTCTCGTGGTTGTACGGGTTCTCGCCCTCCACCGCGGGAACATCCAGCGGGGAAGGGAGATAGTACACCACCGCGTCCAGCAGCGGCTGCACCCCCCTGTTCCTCAAGGCCGCCCCGCAAAGCACCGGGACAACGTCTGTTGAGATTGTACCGGCCCTGATAGCCCGGCGGATCATCTCGGTGGTTATCTCTTCGCCGTGGACGTACGCCTCCAGCACCTCGTCGTCGAACTCGGCTACCTGCTCGATCATCAGGTGGCGCGCTTTGTCCGCTTTTTCCCTCATGTCCCGCGGAATCCTCTCGCGACTCAACTCCTCGCCCATCTCGTCGGACCAGGTCACCGATTCCATCGTCACCAGGTCGATAACCCCGGTGAATGTCTCCTCTATCCCAACCGGCAACTGCACCGCCACCGGTTTCGCGTCCAGCCTGTCTCTTATCATCTCAATACTGCGCATGAAGCTCGCGCCCGGCCTGTCCATCTTGTTTACAAAGCATATCCTCGGCACGCAGTACCTGTCAGCCTGCCTCCACACGGTCTCGGTCTGGGGTTCGACGCCTTCTACCGCGTCGAATACAGCAACCGCGCCATCCAGCACCCTGAGCGATCTTTCCACCTCGATTGTAAAGTCCACGTGCCCGGGCGTATCTATTATGTTGATACGGCAATCTTCCCACCGGCACGTCGTCGCAGCCGAGGTTATGGTTATACCGCGCTCCTGCTCCTGGACCATCCAGTCCATGACCGCGGTGCCGTGGTGCACCTCGCCTATCTTGTAAGTCTTGCCCGAGTAGTACAGGATGCGCTCGGTGGTAGTCGTCTTTCCCGCGTCGATATGGGCCATTATGCCAATGTTCCTGACCCGGTCCAGCGGATAGTCCCTCTCGATTTCATCGCTCATCGTCTTCACCCGAGCACCCTGTTTCTTGACTGTCGCGGTCTTCATGCCTTGCTTACCACCGGTAGTGGGCGAACGCCTTGTTAGCCTCGGCCATCCGGTGCAGGTCCTCCTTTTTCTTCACGGAGTAACCGGTGCGGTTTACCGC
>JAHIPE010000252.1 GCA_018894655.1 Actinomycetota bacterium | reverse complement strand
GCAAGAACCCGGAGATGGTCTTCGGGGACACCGAGCGACAGGGTTACGCCTCCGTACAGTTCAAGAACACCTGGTGGGACTCCGAATACGCTAAGGGCCGTACGTATCTCTCGTTCTCCATCCAGTTCCCGCCGGGGGTCCGGGACAACGAGACCGTCTACCACGGCCAGGCGCAGCCAAACCGCTCCGATGTAGAAGGCGGCATCATATTCACCTGGAACGTATCCGACGCGAAGCCAACCGAGGGCTACCTCTTCGGTGTCTCCTTTCCAGCGGCGTACGTTGAGGGGGTCTACCCCGAGCAGCCGCCGCCCGATTACAGCCCTGTATACTCCGGAACGACCAGCAGCGGTTCCGGGGGTTCGTGGAACGTCTGGATGTACGGCATATTTGTCGTATTCGGAATAGTCGCCGCTCTCGCGCGGAGTTTCGTGTCGATGAGGCGGGTGAAGGGCGAAGGTGGTAAGGCGCAGTACATCGCCCCGGCGGTGGGCGTGGAAGGAGCCGGTCCGATGAAGGACCTCTTCCCCGCGGAAGCGGCGGTGCTGATGAACCAGGAACTCGACCATGTAGCCGCCATCGCCTACTTCGAGATGATACAAAAGGGACTCGTGTCCATAGCCGGGACGAAGCCGTTGTCGCTTGTCAGGGCAGAGGCGGCACCGGAATCGCTGCCCGGGGACTACGGCGGTTTCCTGGCGGCGATATCGCCCGACGGGTCCCTCGAGCCTCAGGCCCTACAACTGGCACTGACTACGCTCATTAGGAGCGTGGAGGATAAAGCCAGGGGGTTCTCCCACGCGGAGACGGTCAAGTACTACGAGGACGCGGCCGACAGGGCCTGGATCGAGGTCAAGTCGGAGGCTGACCACAACGCGCGAATGGAGAGGTTCAACCAGTACCTGCCATTCCTGCTCCTCGACCCTGGATTCAACTCCAAGGTCAGGGAGGCGTTCTCCGCCGGCGGCTTTCCCATGCAGCAGTGGGCAATAGGCCTGACGAGGGCGGCGGGGACTGCGGGGACCGGTGTCACGACATCGGCCGACGGCGGGCTCACCGTTCAGGGCGTTAACTTCGCGGAGTCGGTTGCCGGCGGCTTCCGCTCCATCCAGGACTCTGTTTTCACCCACGTCGAAGATTTCAAGGAAGATATCGTCAAGGAAGTGAACCCCAGGGAGTACCGGCGAATATACAGGACAAGGAGATACTACGGTGGCTACGGCGGCGGGGGCGGGGGTTGCGCCTGCGCCTGCGCCGGTTGCGCCTGCGCCTGCGCGGGGGGTGGCCGCTAGTGAGGTTCAGGGGCCCGTTCCGACGACTCGAGGAAAAGCATATGCGGAGCGACCCGCTGAAGCCGGGGCTGTACCATTACACGGTCGGGGATCAGTACGAGGGCACAAGGTTCCACCTCCGGGTGGAGCCGGACGGCGATGGGATACTCTCGATCGATGCCCGGAAGATACTCCACCTGAACCAGACCGCGACCGAGTACGCCCGGCTTATACTCGAGGGGGCTGATGAGAACACGGCCGTCAAGCGCCTCCAGTCGAGATACACGGTGGACCCCGACATCGTAAGGAACGATTTCAGCGATCTCAAGGAAACGATCTTCGCGTTCACCATCGAGAGCAAGCTATGCCCCATCTCCTACATGGACGTCGAGCGCATCGAGCCTTTCCGGACCCCGGCTACGGCGCCGTACCGGATGGACTTCGCGCTCACCTACCGGTGCGACAACGACTGTCCCCACTGCTACGTGGAGCGGCCGAAGGATTTCACGGAGATGGATACCGGCCGGTGGAAGGAAGCCCTGGACAGGTTGTGGGACCTGGGGATACCACACGTGGTCTTCACCGGGGGAGAGGCCACGCTCCGGGAGGACCTGGTCCAACTGGTGGAGTACGCGGAGGACCTGGGGCAAATAACCGGCCTGCTGACCAACGGGCGCAACCTCGGGAAGGGTGGGTTGATGGAGAGGTTGGGCGAGGCCGGGCTCGACCACGTCCAGGTAACCCTGGAGTCCCACCTGGAGGATATCCACGACCGGATGGTCGGTTACCCAGGCGCTTTCGCACAGACGGTGGAGGGCATCAAGGCGGCGGTGGAATCACCGGTATACGTCATCACCAATACCACTATCACCTCGCTCAACCGGGACACCGTGGTAGAGACAGTCGATTATCTCCACGGGCTCGGACTGGAGTCCATCGCGATGAACGGGGTCATCTACACCGGCGGGGCCAGTGAGGGGGACCTGGGGGTACCCGAGGAAGAGATGGCCGACATCATAATAGATGCGCGCGACAGGGCATTCTCGCTGGGGATGAGATTCATCTGGTATACACCGACCCGTTACTGTCAACTGGACCCGGTGGCCCTGGGGCTGGGCCCCAAGCAGTGCACCGCCGCCAAGTACAACATGTGCGTGGAGCCCAACGGTGACGTCATCCCCTGCCAGAGCTACTACCACCCGGTGGGCAACCTGATGGACGACCGGTGGGAGGATATATGGGAGGCGCCGCTTTGCCGCTCGATACGAGAGCGGGAGTTCGCGGGCGAGGAGTGCCGCGCCTGCGATACGTTCGCGATATGCGGCGCGGGATGCCCGCTTTCGGGTGAGAAGGGGACCCTTATCTGTGTTGAGAGCAAGTCATCGAGCTAGCAGGGCTGTTTCGCATACCGGCGAAACACGGGGGCGAGAGAGATGGTGAAGCGCAGGCG
>JAHIPE010000251.1 GCA_018894655.1 Actinomycetota bacterium | reverse complement strand
CCTGAAGAGGGCGTCGATGTCCACGTCCCAGCCGTCGAGGTTCTTCACCATCTCCTCGGCGTAGGCGTACGGCATGCTGATGATGATGTCGTTGCCTGAGAACCTCGCGAACTTGCGGGAGACCGCGTCCGGGAGGCAGAACGACGGCTCGCCGGTCACCAGCGGGTTGGTGATGACGCCCTGACAGGTGGAAGCGAACCTCTGCGGCATGATGAACTCGGCGTCGCGGAACGTGAGGAGGCCCTGGAGCGCCTCCGCCTGGCCGGCGTTCACCAGGAACGCCACCAGCTCGGGGGTGCCCTCGCACCGGCTGAGCGGCTTCAAGACCACGTACTCTCCCTTGCCGAACGGGGGAATCGGGGTCGAGCGGAACCACCGGCGGCAGGCGTCGCTGTCCTCGAACGACTGCTCCAGCCAGACCAGGAACGCGACCAGCATCTCCTCCAGGTCCATGAACCCCAGCCAGTGGACCCCGCCCACGCACACCACGCTCTTGCGGGACAGGTTCACCGTCTTCCCCTTGAACGCGTGCTTCACCGCGACGCAGACGTACCTGCCCCCGCGTCCGCCTTCGGGGTCGGGGACATCGGAGTAACTTATTGCCACCGGTTCGGAGGCGAGACCCAGTACTTCAACGAGCCTCCGGGCCATCTCCTGGTTCTCTTCCTCGCTCAAATCCAATCCTTAAGGGAGGGCGCGGCCACAGGTGGACCGGTCTCTGCTCGACCACGTACTCGGCTCCTATCCCGGTCCAGATCCAATTTTAGCTCATCCGGGGTCACCTCGGTGCACTCGCACCGGGTCTGGTCCGCAGGATATCGGCTCAGGTCACAGGACGGAACTGGTGGAGGAGGCACCCTTCACCGACATCGATGAAATCGAGGGTGAGGTCCATGCCTATCTCCAGGTCCTCGAGCGGCGCGTCTATCCTGGAGAGCACCCTGCCACTGACCCCCTCGATCTCGACAATTCCTATCACGTCGGGGGCGGCGAAGCGAAAGCTACGGTCGATATGGGTAAACGCGTAGAGCGTCGCCTTCCCCTCCGGATGCTTGAAACTCACGTTCTCCGAGAAGCACTCCGGGCAGAGGCCCTGCGGCGGGAAGAAGCAGGTTCCGCAGTCATCGCAGCAGGTGGTGGCGAACTCCCGGCCCTTCAGCCGTTCGAGGAACTCGAGCATGGCACCGTCGACGTCGCGCCAGTCGGGCCATCCCATCGGTTGCGTCATTTGCTGCCCCCCGTCCTTAAACTTCCAGTATGAGTACTATGCTTCCGTTCATCATCCCGTGCTCCGCTTCCACCAGGCCCACCCGGGGGTCCTTGACCTGCCTATCGCCTGCGTTCCCGGTAAGCTGCCAGTAGATCTCGGCGATCTCCAAGAGCGGGGTCACGTAGAACGGGTGGCCGAGAGACAGCCTTCCCCCGCTGGGATTGATGGGAATGCTGCCGTCTATCGCGGTCTCGCCACGGGCCACCGCCTCGGGCGCCTTGCCCTTGGAGAAGAAGCCCATGTCCTCGTAGGTGATGAGTTCCGAGGAGGTGAACACGCCGTAGACCTCGGCCACGTCAACGTCCTCGATCTTCCTTCCGGCGGCCTCGAGCGCCTCGGCAGTGGCGTTGGTGATCGCCGGGAAGTGGGTTATGCCCTTTGCCGGCGGAATGAAATGAGAGCTGTCGTGCCACTCGCCGATACCGGTGATGTATACGGCATCTTTCCGTTTGCGCTTGATGTACTCCTCCGAAGCGATTATCACCGCCGCCCCCCCGTCGGAGGCCGGGCTGCAGTCGAGGAGCCGGATGGGAGGGGAGATGACTCTCGAGGCGAGGATGTCCTCGAGCGTTATAGGGTCCCTGTACTGCGCCAGCGGGTTCCTGGACGCGTTATCGCGCAGCAGTACGGCGACCCTGGAGATATCCTCGTGGGGTACCGAGTACTCCCACATGTACCTCTGCATGCTCAAAGCGTAGTAAGCGGTGGCGGTCATGAGGCCGTAGAGGCAGTCGTGGGGGAGGTAGAGGGCGTTTATATCCATGATGGCGGGGAGGTCTTCAGGGGCCGAGAAGTCGTACTTCTCCACCTCCGAAGAGAAAACCACACCCACGTCCACGCGCCCCGACTCTATCTCGCGCACCAGCGACTTGACCCCCAGCGCGCTCGAGGCGCCCCCGTTCTCCACAACGGTGGCTGTACGCAGCTCCATCCCCATGTAGCAGGCGAGCCGAGCCGCCCTTATCTTGGTGCACCTGACGGTGAAACCCTCCGGTGTCGTGAACAGGGCCTGGACCTCTGACTTGTCCACCCCGGCGTCACCCAGAGCGTCCCGTAACAACCGGGACAGGAGGAGGTCCGCGTTCTCTCCCTGGTGCCTGCCCACCGGCAGCGCCGAAACCCCTATCACTCCAGCTTTCATAACCCCTCCGGCGTCGACTGATAGTTACCTGCCGCGCTAAAGTCGTTACGTACCACCGACGGTGAGCCGGGTGTTTGATATCGAAAGCTCCCGTTCCCGCCGGGCATCATCAAGGCATGATAGCAATTTTATTTTATGGTATCAATAGTTTATATGCAAAATGCCTT
>JAHIPE010000250.1 GCA_018894655.1 Actinomycetota bacterium | reverse complement strand
GCCGCGAGCCCCAGGGATTCCGGTCGGCCTACGGCCTCCCTCCATCCCTGGGGCAACACCCCTGCCTCCTGTAACCTCTAACACCACTGATGTATAGTAAAATCCAATGGTAGACCCCTTTCTGTCAGACAAGCGGCGGTTAAACAAGACCGCCAAACAGTGGGGTCAGCGCCTTAAAGCAGTGGCCGACATTAAACGTCATGGCGAGAAGGCCTGACCCCTTTCTGTCAGACAAGCGGCGGTTAAACAAGACCGCCAAACAGTGGGGTCAGCGACGGATTGAACTCGCGGGGCTACGGGGCTACAATCAGGAACAAGGGGTCCTGCATCCCGCGGGGTCTGTTTTACCGATGTCCAACGGGGGTAATCGAGTTGCCCGACCTCAAGACCGAGACCGTTTTCACCCCGCAGGGGGACCAGCCTGGGGCCATTGACGGGCTGGTGGAAGGCGTGCGAAACGACGAGCGATACCAGGTCCTCCTCGGTGTCACCGGGTCCGGCAAGACGTTCACCATGGCGAAGGTGATAGAGCGCCTGGGGAAGTCGACCCTGGTACTGGCCCCCAACAAGACGCTGGCTGCTCAGCTCTACTCGGAGTTCAGGTATTTCTTTCCCGAGAACGCGGTAGAGTACTTCGTCAGCTACTACGACTACTACCAGCCGGAGGCGTACCTTCCCAGCACCGACACCTACATAGAGAAGGATTCCTCGATAAACGACGAGATCGACAGGTTGAGGCACGGTGCCACCAGCGCGCTCCTCTCCCGTGACGACGTCATAATCGTGGCGTCGGTGTCGTGCATCTACGGCCTGGGCTCGCCGGACGAGTACCTGAGCAGGATGGTGATGGTTGAGGCGGGGAAGGAGTACGAGCGGGAGGCGCTGCTGGAGAAGTTGGTGGACATCCACTACAAGCGGAACGACTACGCCCCCGAGCGAGGGGCGTTCAGAGTGCGGGGGGACGTCATCGATGTCTTCCCTGCGTATACCGAGCGGATGATACGGATAGAGATGTTTGATGACCTTGTGGAGAGGATAACCGAGCTGGACCCCCTTACCGGTGAGATTCGGGGCGCGCTCGGGCGTATGGTGATATGGCCGGCGACACACTTCCTGACTCCCTCGGACAAGCTCTCTGGGGCAGTCGAGGCGATAGAGGACGAGCTGGAGGAGCGCCTGGCCGAACTGAAGGCGCAGGGGAAACTGCTGGAGGCCCAGCGCCTGAGGTCGCGCACCCGCTACGACCTGGAGATGATATCCGAGGTGGGCTACTGCCAGGGGATAGAGAACTACAGCCGCTACCTCTCGGGCAGGCGGGAGGGCGAGCCGCCGTATACCCTCCTCGATTTCTTCGGCCCGGGGTTCCTCACGTTCATAGACGAGTCGCACATAACAGTCCCCCAGCTTGCCGGGATGTTCAACGGCGACCGGTCGCGCAAGGAGACGCTTGTGGAGCACGGGTTCAGGCTCCCGTCCGCCCTGGACAACCGTCCCCTGACCCGGGAGGAGTTCTTCGGGAAGGTGGGGCCGGTGGTGTTTGTGAGCGCCACACCGGCTGACTGGGAGCTCGACAGGAGCTCGCGAGTGGTGGAGCAGGTGATAAGGCCGACCGGACTAGTGGACCCCGAGGTGGAGGTAAGGGACGCTCGAGGCCAGATAGACGACCTCATCTTCGAGATACAGGCGCGGGTCGCGTCGGACGAGAGGGTACTGGTGACCACCCTGACCAAGAAGATGTCGGAGAGCCTCTCGGAGTACCTGGTGGAGATGGGAATACGCACCCGGTACCTACACTCCGAGATAGGCACGGTGGAGAGGGTGGAAATACTCAAGGCACTGCGGGCGGGGGAGTTCGACGTGCTGGTAGGTATAAACCTGCTTCGTGAGGGGCTGGACCTTCCGGAGGTCTCACTGGTGGCGATCCTGGACGCGGACAAGCAGGGCTTTCTCCGCAGCCAGAGGTCCCTGGTACAGACGATGGGTAGGGCCAGCAGGAACGCGAGCGGCAAGGTGTTGCTGTACGCCCAGCAGTACTCCGAGGCGATGAGGGGCGCGATCAGTGAGACACGTAGGAGGAGGAACCTGCAGATCGAGTTCAACCGGGAGCACGGGATAAGCCCGAAGTCGATACAGAAGGACGTACGCGATATCCTGGAGGTCGCAACCGGTACCGGGGGCTCCGGGGAGGCGGAGCTGCTTGAAAGGGCCCGCGGCATGCCGGTGCGCCAGTTGGAGAGGCTGCTGTTCAACATGGAGGAGGAGATGAGGGTGCTGGCCGAGGAGTTGCGGTTCGAGGAGGCCGCCCGGGTCCGGGACGAGATCAAGCGGATAAGCGAGGAGCTGATGCCGTCGTGAGCGACGGCTTCATTAAGATACGCGGGGCAAGGGAGCACAACCTCAAGGACATCCGGCTGGACATTCCCCGCAACAAGATGACGGTGATGACCGGCATAAGCGGCTCGGGGAAGTCCTCGCTGGCGTTCGACACCATCTACGCGGAGGGCCAGCGGCGGTACGTAGAGTCGCTGTCCTCCTACGCCAGGCAGTTCCTGGGACAGCTCGACAAGCCTGACGTAGACCTCATCGAGGGGCTCTCACCGGCGATATCCATCGACCAGAAGGGTGGGACCACGAACCCCAGGTCAACGGTGGGGACGGTCACCGAGATATACGACTACCTGAGGGTGCTCTACGCCAGGGTAGGCGTTCCTCACTGCTACAAGTGCGGCCGCACCGTCTCCCGGCAGACACCGCAGCAGATAACCGACCGGATACTGTCCCTGGAGGAAGGCAAACGCATCCTCCTCCTGGCTCCGCTGGTAATGGGCAGGAAAGGCGAGCACCACGCGGTTCTGGAGGGGTTGCGCCAGAGGGGCTACGTGCGGGTCATGGTGGACGGGGGGGTCCGGGACCTCTCAGAGGACATCCAGTTGGAGAAGAACAAGAATCACGAGATACTCGCGGTGGTGGACCGCCTGGTGCTCAAGGACGGGTCCAGGGCACGCGTTGCCGAGTCGGTGGAGGCGGCCCTCCACCTGGGCGAAGGGATGGTTGCGGTACAGGACGAGGCCGGGGAGAGAGAGGTCTTCTCCGAGGAGTTCGCCTGCGTGGATTGCTCGGTGAGCCTGCCCGAGATGTCTCCCCGGATGTTCTCGTTCAACAGCCCGTACGGCGCCTGTAAGGCCTGCGACGGGTTGGGGTACCGACAGGAGATAGACCCGGAACTGGTGGTCCCCGATGGAAACCGCAGCCTCCTGGAGGGCGCGATCGCACCGTGGGAAGCGGTTACCCAGACGTACTTCTACGCTACCTTGGAGGCACTGGCCGATTCCTACGGGTTCAGCCTTACCGTTCCGTTTAACCGGCTCGAAGAGGACGTGAAGCGACTTGTTCTCTTCGGGTCGGGGGACGAGGAGGTGCTGGTGAACCACCTGGACCGGCGGAACCGGAAGAAGACGTTCTACACCAGTTTCGAGGGGGTAATAACGACCCTGGAGCGCAGGTACAGGGAGACCGAGTCGGAGTACTCCCGGCAACGCATCGGGACGTTCATGAGCGTGAAGCCGTGCCCCGAATGCGGTGGTGACCGACTGCGGCCGGAGAGCCTGGCGGTAACGGTGGGGGGGCTTTCCATCGCGGGACTGTGCGACCTCACCATCGAGAAGGCGGTGGAGGCGGTCAAGGGGTTCGACCTGGACGAGAGGCAGAGGGCAATCGCCTCCCGGCTGTTAAAGGAACTGCTGGCCAGGATGCGGTTCCTCCAGGACGTGGGCCTGGATTACCTCACCTTGTCGCGCTACGCGAATACCCTTGCCGGGGGTGAGTCCCAGAGGATACGGCTGGCCACACAGATTGGCTCGGGGTTGGTGGGGGTCGTGTATATCCTGGACGAGCCCAGCGTCGGCCTACACAAGCGGGATAACAAGCGATTGCTTGCCACGCTGGGGAAACTGCGCGACGCGGGCAACACGGTGATAGTGGTCGAGCATGACGAGGACACGATCAGGGCGGCGGATCACCTGGTGGATATCGGCCCCGGGGCGGGCATTCACGGGGGGGAGATAGTGGCAACCGGCTCGGTCGATGACCTGATAGCCCGCAAGAAGTCCATTACCGGCCGTTACCTCGCGGGCGAGTTGGAGATACCGGTCCCGCCCATGCGGCGGCCCGGTACAGGGAAGAGCGTCACCGTCAGGGGTGCCGAGGAGCACAACCTCAAACGGATAGACGTGAGGTTTCCCCTGGGCGCCTTCACCTGCGTTACCGGGGTGAGCGGCTCGGGGAAGAGCACTCTGGTCAACGAGATCCTCTACCGCGCGCTGAAGAGGAAATTGTCGTCGTCGAGGGTTCCTCCCGGCCGCCACTTTGGCCTGGAGGGGTCGGAGAATATCGACAAGGTGGTGAACATCGACCAGTCGCCGATAGGGAGGACCCCCCGGTCCAACGCGGCGACCTACACCAAGGTCTTCGACGGCGTCCGGACCCTGTTCGCCAGTACGCCCCAGGCGAAGGTCCGGGGGTACAAGCCGGGGCGATTCAGCTTCAATGTCCGTGGAGGCAGGTGTGACGCCTGCAAAGGGGAGGGGATGGTGAAGATCGAGATGCATTTCCTTCCTGATGTCTACATCACCTGCGACGTGTGCAAGGGCAGGCGGTACAACCGGGAGACCCTGGAGATAAGGTTCAAGGGAAAGACTATACACGAGGTCCTGGAGATGACCGTGGAGGAGGCGATGTCCCACTTCAAAAACATCCCCACCATCAACCGGCAACTCCGGATTCTCGCCGACGTGGGGCTCGGTTACATCCGGCTTGGGCAACCGGCCCCGACGCTTTCCGGGGGCGAGTCGCAGAGGGTCAAACTGGCCCGCGAGCTTGCAAAGAGGGCTACCGGGAAGACGCTGTACCTGCTTGACGAGCCAACGACAGGACTCCACTTCGACGATATAGACAAGCTGATACAGGTACTGGACAGGCTGGTGGAGGACGGGAACACGGTTGTGGTGGTCGAGCATAACCTGGACGTCATCAAGGTGGCGGACTACGTAATCGACCTTGGGCCGGAGGGAGGCGACAGGGGGGGCATGCTGGTTGCAAGCGGAACCCCGGAGGAGGTCGCCAAGGCCCCCGAATCATACACCGGGAAGTACCTGATAAAGGTGCTGGCTGACCACCGGAAGGTGGTAGGGAAACGGTGAGGGAAGGAGTCGAGGCCAAGCTGGAGGCGCTGCCCGCGGCACCCGGCGTGTACGTTTTCCGTGACGGGGAAGGCGTGGTCATATACATCGGCAAGGCCAAGGAACTGAGCCACCGGGTGCGCTCGTACTTCCAGGGCGCTGCCCCCGGTGACTACAAGGGCGAGGCGCTCAGGGACGAGATCTCGGACCTGGAGGTTACCATCTGCGACAGCGAGGTCGATGCCCTCATCCTGGAGGAGACACTGATAAAGAGATACCAGCCGCGCTTCAACGTTTTCTTGAAGGACGACAAGAGCTACCCATACATCGCGGTCACAGTCTCCGATGAGTTTCCCCGGGTGGCGCTATTCAGGGGAAAGCGAAGGCGGGGGGTAAAGTACTACGGCCCCTACGTCAACGCGGGGGCCGCCAAGAAAACGATACGTCTCCTGGAGAAGATATTCCCATTGAGGCACTGTCGGGGCAAGGAACCGGGGAAGAGCGGCGACTCCCCCTGCCTGTACAGGGACATGGGCCTTTGCCTGGGGCCGTGCACCGGGGACGTGGATCCCGGCGAGTACCGGCGCCACGTGGAGATGTTCACCGGCTTCCTGGAGGGACGGCATCAGGAGGTGATGCGTGACCTGGACGCGCGCATGAGGGAGGCGGCACAAAAGGAGGAGTACGAGAGGGCCGCCAGTATCCGCAACCGGATACAGTCAGCCGAGAAGGTGCTGGCGCACCGGCGCTCACTTTCCTCATCAGTTGGCGATTACGATGTCATAGGCATGCACACCGACAGGGGTCAGGCCTGCTTCTCGGTGGCCCGGAACCGGGGCGGGTTTCACATCGGGAACCTTTGCTTTTTCACCGAACTGCCGGGCGATGCCGCGGGCGGGGAGCTGGTATGCGAGTTCGTGAAGCGATACTACGGCAAGGAAGGTTCTATACCCGAGCAGATTCTGGTCCCGGCTATCGGGGAAGATGAAACCGCATTAGGCGAGTGGCTGACGTCCAAGAGGGGCAGCCGGGCGGTAGTAAGAGTGCCGCGCAAAGGCGGGAAGCTCGGTGAGCTATCCCTGGCGGAGGCAAACGCCAGGGTAGCCATGGAGGGCGCCGATATCGCCAGGGCCCGGGACAGGGAACGTGTGGAGGAGGCGCTCTCGGAGCTCGTCGAAGAGCTCGGACTCTCCCGGTTCCCCTTGAGGATCGAGTGCTACGACATCTCCACGATGGGAGGCTCCGCTTCCGTCGGGTCGATGGTGCTGTTCGAGGACGGGTTTCCTGTCAGGCGTGCCTACAGGAGGTACCGCATCAAGTTCACTCCGGGGGTCGATGATGTGGGGATGATGAGGGAGGTCCTGCACCGCAGGTTTAAGAGGTATGTGGAGGAGAGCGAGGAGAGCGGCGGTGCCGAGAAGGCTGGGAAGATATCTCCCCTGGCCGGGAAGCCGGACCTTATACTGCTGGATGGGGGAATAGGACAGCTCGGCGCGGGGCGGGAGGTCCTGGACGTACTGGGAATAGAGGGCGTGGATATCGCCGCGCTGGCCAAGAGGTTCGAGGAGGTGTACCGGCCGGGGAGCCCGATGCCGGTACTGCTCCCCCGTGGGTCGGAGGCGCTCTTCCTCCTGCAACGTATCAGGGACGAGGCGCACCGAGTGGCGATCACCTACCACAGGTCACTGATGGAGAGGGCGACAGTTGGCTCATGGCTGGACCAGGTTGCGGGCGTAGGGGCGGCCAGGAAAAAGACGCTGGTGAGGCACTTCGGGTCGCCGGGAAGGGTAAGCGATGCGTCCCTGGAGGAGTTAGAGTCGGCGGGCATCCCCACGAACGTGGCGGTGGCGGTATACGAGGCGGCAAGGAGCATCGGGAGGAGGAGCGGTGGCAAGAGCCGGTAGCGGGGGTAGCCACTCGATGGGATAACGAGAAACAAGACGATAGTGGTGGCCTGCTGGTATAGTGTTGTTGGAAACGATAGTTGACGGGCCGTTGTTCGCCGGGAGTAACTGATGGAGATAGTAATAATCACCGGGATGTCGGGCGCTGGTAAGACCGAGGCGCTGAAATGCCTCGAGGACATCGGTTACTTCGCGATAGATAACCTGCCGGCATCGCTGCTGGTGAAGATCGTCGATATCGGCCCCGCCGGCGGAAAGAAGTTCAAGCGGGTAGCGCTGGTGACCGATGTACGCGCGGGTAAATCGTTCGATGACCTCTTCCTGGCGCTCGAGGAACTGGAGGACAAGGATGTCCCCTACACCATAATGTTCCTGGACGCGTCCGACGAGACACTTGTCAGGAGGTTCTCCGAGACCAGGCGCATCCATCCCCTGGAGAGCGAAAACCTGAGGGTGGTGGACACGATATCCGAGGAACGAAAAGTCCTCGACCCGCTGAGGGAACGCGCGGACCTGATAGTGGATACGTCGCACCTGAACATCTACCAACTCCGGGATAAGCTGGAGGAGGTGGCCGGGCAGGACGCCGCACCATCGGCCAAGTTGACGCTGGTGTCGTTCGGCTTCAAGCATGGACACCCGAGGGACGCGGATATCATCGTGGATGTTCGTTTTCTGCCGAATCCTTACTGGGCGGAGGAACTTCGCGACCTCGACGGGTCGGACCCGTCGGTGCGCGGCTACGTCCTGGGCCAGGGCGAGGTAGAGGAGTTCCTGGAAAAGTTTGTCGACCTTCTGGAGCTCGTTCTACCCGGCTACCGGCGCGAGAGGAGAGCTTACCTGACAATCGGTGTGGGATGCACCGGCGGGCGCCACCGCTCGGTGGTGATAGCGGATGAGCTCGCCAGGAGGTTCATGGAGAACGGGAACCAGGTCTCGGTTCTCCACCGCGACATAGGTAAGAGATGACGTCGTTGATACAGGAGGTCAAGGAGGAACTCGCACGCCACCGGTCGAGCCGTCGGTGTTGCCGGCTGGCCGAGCTCTCCGCACTGCTCCACATAGACGGCACCTACACCATAAGGGGTGGGGGGCGGCACTTGCTGGTGACGGATAGCTCGGGGGTGAACACGGCGAGGAAGATCTATACGCTACTCCACTCCCTGTTCGACGTGGAGACACCGGTGGTCAAGGTGCAGCGGAGTTCCCCGCGTCACCAGAACGTCTATCGCCTCGAGTTGGGGGAGCAGCCCGGGTTTCACCAGGTGCTGAATGAGCTGGGTGTTCTTGACTCGAGGCTGTCCCCGGAACGCTCCCTGCCGGTGAGGCTAACCCGCGACAGTTGCTGCGCCGCAGCCGCTCTCAGGGGCGCATTCCTGGGAGGGGGGTATGTCAGCGAGGCGTACAAGCCTGCCGACCTGGAGATATCGTTCTCCTCTAGAGACGCGGCGATGTCGTTTGAGGCGCTGTTCAACAGGAAATCGCTCGAGCCGGGGACCAGGGCCAGGCGGGGCCAGTGGGTCCTTTATCTGAAGAAGAGGGAGGCGATCTCCGTGTTCCTGGCGATAATCGGCGCATACGGCGCCCACCTGCAGTGGGAAAGCCAGAATATCATGAAGAGCACCAAGAACCGAGTAAACAGGCTGGTCAACTGTGACACGGCCAACGCCAGGAGGCTTGCCGAGGCATCGATCCGGCAACGCGAGGTGGTCAACGAGATCATCTCGATGGGGCTACTCGAGGGCGCGGAGCCAGTGCTGGTGGAGCTGGCCGAGTCGCGCCTGCTTTACCCCCAGGCATCGCTGGCGGAGCTGGGGGAACTGCTCGATCCTCCTGTTTCCAAGTCGTGCGTGCAAGGCAGGATGCGCCGCCTGGAGACGCTCTTACCGCTGGAAGCGGCACCTAGGAACATTCTTGCAGCGGAAGCGGTCCTGCTATAGTGAACTACCCCTCCCTGAAGGAAGTGGCTTCCCTACTTCGCAGTAGAGAACTTTTCCTGCTTCGTCGAGGTCGCTTGAGCCCTTACCTCTCTACAGGCGTTACTTCGGTCGGTCCCCGACCTAGTGAAACTTGTTGTCGGCTTAGTTGTGATGAGTCTTTTCAACTTCTGTCACACCGACGGGGCGGTTGCCAATTTTACGCAACAAACTTCTTGTTACAACCCCATATTGGTCTTTTCAAGGTACTAGAGATATTATACCACAAGAGACCCGCCTGTATCCTCTCCCTTACGGAAGGGGTCTTAGGCAGGAAAACACATAAGATAATTGCTTTGAATGGACTCAGTCGTGAAAGGAGTGGCACTGATGGCTACCAGGATAGGAATAAATGGGTTTGGGAGGATAGGGCGGCTGGTTGCCCGAGTAGCAATTTCAGACCCCGGGATAGAGATAACCGCAATAAATGACCTGGCTGACGCGGATACGCTGGCTCACCTCTTCAACTACGACTCGGTTCATGGACCGTACGGCGGGAGCGTCAGCGCCGGTGACGGCAAGTTGGTGATAGACGGCAGGGAGATAAAGGTCTTGAGCGAGAGGGACCCCGCCGACCTCCCCTGGAAGGAGAGCGGCGTGGAGGTGGCGGTCGAGGCGACCGGGCTTTTTTGCAAGAGGGACCAGGCCGCCAAGCACCTTGATGCGGGCGCCGATACGGTTATTATCACAGCCCCGGCGCCAGACCCCGATATCACCGTTGTGCTGGGGGTGAACGAGGATGCTATAGACCGTGTCCAGCATAAGATAATCTCCAACGCCTCTTGCACCACCAACGCGCTGGCTCCGGTGGCCAAGGTACTCCTGGACAACTTCGGGGTGGAGTCCGCCTTCATGACCACGGTGCATGCCTACACCAACGACCAGGCCCTGCTGGACGGCCCGCACAAGGACCTGCGCCGCTCCCGGGCCGCCGCGATGTCGATTATCCCGACGTCTACCGGGGCGGCGAGGGCTACCGGGCTGGTAATACCGGAGATGCAGGGAAAGATGGACGGCATGGCGATGAGGGTGCCAACATTCGACGGTTCGGTGGTGGACCTCGTTGCGATTCTGGGGCGCGAGGTAACCGTGGATGAAGTGAACCAGGTCGTAAGTGACGCGGCGGACAGGGGCAGGTTCGAAGGGATACTCGCCTACACCGAGGACCCGGTGGTCAGCATAGATGTTGTTGGAAGCGCCTACTCGTCGGTGTTTGACGCGGGGGCAACCATGGCCATGGGTAACATGGTCAAGGTTCTCACCTGGTACGACAACGAGTGGGGTTACTCCAACCGGGTTGTTGACCTCATCAATTACTTGTCCTCGTGAGTGACAGGTGACTTCTAAGATGATCGAATTACCCAAGAAAACCGTCGAGGACCTGGACGTTGGCGGCAAGAAGGTGCTGGTCAGAGTTGACTTCAACGTTCCCCTGGATAAAAACCGCAACGTTGCTGACGACACAAGGATAAGGGGAGCCCTGCCCACAATCCAGTACCTGCTGGACCACGGCGCGAGGCCGATCCTGATGTCGCACCTCGGACGTCCCAAGGGGCAGGTAGTGGAGAGCCTGCGCATGGCCCCGGTGGGGAAAAGATTGGAGGAGCTCCTCGACTACCCCGTCCTTACGCTGAAGGAGAGCATAGGCCCCCGGGTAAAAGAGGCGATCGAGAGGAACCCGGACAAGGTCATACTGCTCGAGAACCTGCGTTTCTCCACCGGCGAGCGCGAGAACATACCGGAGTTCGCCAGGCAACTGGCCTCGCTGGCTGACCTGTACGTGAACGATGCCTTCGGGACCAGCCACCGCGCCCACGCGTCAACCGCCGGAGTCAACGAGTACCTTCCTTGCGCGGTGGGATTACTGATGATGAAGGAGATAGAGGTCCTGGGAGGGCTCCTGGAGGACCCGGCGCGGCCGTTCGTGGTGGTGCTGGGAGGAAACAAGGTGTCGGACAAGCTCGGGGTGATCGACAGCTTCATCGAGATTGCCAACACGATCCTCACCGGAGGAGGGATGTGCTTCACCATCATCAAGAGCATGGGCCTGGGGATCGGGCAGTCGGTAATCGAGGGAGACCAACTGGGGCAGGTATCGGGGTCGATGAAAAAGGCCCGCAAGAAAGGGGTCAGGGTGATGGTCCCGATTGACTTCGTAGTGGCGGACCGCTTCGATAAGGATGCCAACAGGAAAGTGGTTCCCACCGAGGCAATCCCCCAGGATTGGATGGGGCTTGATATCGGCCCGGCCACGGTAGAGAAGTACTGCCGGATACTTCACGAAGCCAAGACGATATTCTGGAATGGGCCGATGGGTGTTTTCGAGTGGCCCTCGTTCGCCAACGGCACCGAGAGCATAGCGGAGTGCATTGTGGACTCGAAGGCCACCACAGTGGTCGGCGGCGGCGACTCCGACGCGGCACTCAGGCAGTTCGGGCTGGAGGAAAAGATAGACTTTGTCTCCACCGGTGGAGGGGCGGCAATAAGGTTGCTGGAAGGCAAGGATTTGCCGGCATTGGAAGCGATGTCGGGGCGCTGATCAGTAGGAAAAGAGGAGGTAGAGGGTGCGCAGACCGATAATCGCGGGAAACTGGAAGATGAACCTCATGCCCGGGCAGGCGGTCGATTTGGTAGAGGGGTTATGGGCGGATATCTCGGGGTACGACGCGGTGGAAGTGGTGGTCTGTCCTCCGTGCATAGACCTGCCTGCGGTATCCGAGTGCATGAGAAGCGGTGATATCCGGATTGGGCTGGGAGCCCAGAGCATGCACTGGGAGGAGTCGGGGGCGTTCACCGGGGAGGTTTCTCCCACGATGCTTCTGGGCCTCGGTGTGACCCATGTAATCATCGGGCACTCCGAGCGAAGGCAGCTCTTCGGGGAGACCGACCAGGGAGTGAACCGAAAAGTCAAGTCCGCGCTGGCGCACGGACTGGTTCCGATAATGTGTGTGGGGGAGACGCTCAAGCAGAGGGAGGCCGGGGAAACCGAGGGCACCGTTACCGGCCAGGTCAACTGCGGGCTGTTCGAGTTGGGCCCGCAGGAGATATCTACGGTAGTGCTCGCCTACGAGCCGATCTGGGCCATTGGCACCGGAAAAGCGGCTACCGCCCAGGACGCCCAGGCGGTCATCGGCGTAATACGTTCAGTATTGGGTGAGCAGTTTGGTGAACAGGCCGCGGGATCGGTGCGGATTCAGTACGGCGGTAGCGTGAAGCCGGATAATATCTCCGAGATCATGGCGATGCCTGATATCGACGGGGCCCTGGTGGGAGGAGCCAGCTTGAAGGCCGACGTATTCACAAGGCTGGTCAGGTTTTCTTGACGATCCCGTCAATGGATTGGCACGGCCCGCGTGTTGCAGGCGGGCGCCCCACTTGCGTCAACTTTTCTTGCCTTTCGTGTATTTCGTGGACAACAAAAACACTTGAATTGCACGATAACATGGCTTATGTTAGTATTCAGGAAAAAGGTTAGTGACGAGCCATGAAGAAACTCATTCATCGATTGGAACAGTACCTTCGGGAGACCCTCGGCACCCCGGTTGCGCCCCACCCCTG
>JAHIPE010000040.1 GCA_018894655.1 Actinomycetota bacterium | reverse complement strand
TCGAGAAGGAGTACAAGCGGTCAGATCGTTACAACACGATATTCAGCATTGTAATGCTGGACATTGACCTGTTCAAGAAAGTGAACGACACCTACGGGCATCTCTGTGGCGACGAGGTCCTCAAAGGGCTGGCCAACCTGATAAAAAGCTGCCTGAGGTCGATGGACGTCTTGGCGCGGTACGGGGGGGAGGAGTTCGCCATGCTGCTCCCCGAGACCAACGGGCCGGAGGCGGCGCAGACCGCGGAGAGGGTACGGATGGCCGTGGAGGAGCACACGTTCATGGGCACGGAGCAGGGGCTGAAGATCACGGTGAGCCAGGGCGTGGCCACCTATCCCAGCCCCGGCGCGCACGAGCGCTCCGACATAATAGCCAAGGCGGACAAGGCACTCTACGAGGCGAAGGAGACCGGCCGGAACAAGGTCGTCTTCCACGAATGAACGGCGCCGCCCGTAGAGGGCAGCCGCGGCACCGGTAAGCTCACTAGTTTGAACGTCGGGTCAACTATTTGGGAAGTAATTATTCACCGTGCTATCCTCTTGCGGGGCAGTAATGCCCGGGGAGTGTCAGTTAGCGTGGACATGTGCCTTTAGTACCGGCGAGAAGGAGGAGTAGACATGGGAAAAGAGCTACGGGATGTCTATCTGATCGATACGTGTAGAACCGCTTTCGGCAAGGCGCGGCCGAACGGATTCTTCGCCAACACCCGCGCCGACGACATGGTGGTGAAGGTGATAAGGTCGTTGATGCACCGGAACCCAAAGGTCAAGCCGGAGATGATTGAAGACAACATCTGGGGGGCGGCGACCCAGTCAGGGGACCAGGGGCTTACCCTGGGGCGGACAAGCGCGCTCTTGGCGGGACTGCCGCCGTCCACACCGGGCTGCTCGGTCGACCGTATGTGCGCCGGGGCGATGAACGCAATCAACAACGCCGTCAGCGACATCGCGTTTAACGCGGCCGACGTGATTATCGCCGGGGGAGTCGAGCACATGGGCCATCACCCGATGGGCCAGGGGGCGGACCCAAACCCGCGTTTCATCTCCGAGAAGATAGTGGATCCGTCCGCCCTCAACATGGGCGTTACCGCTGAGAACATACACGATATGTACCCGAACCTGACCCGGCTGATGTCCGACGAGTACGCGGTCCATAGCCAGCGGAAGGCCAAGGCGGCGCTGGACGCGGGACACTTCGACGACGTCATTATCCCCATGACCGTATGGACCCAGGAGGGATGGAAGGTCGCCGACGTCGACGAGCAACCGCGTCCCGAGGCGACGGTGGAGGACATGAAGGGCCTCCGCCTGCCGTTCCGAAAGGCAGGGAAGGTGACCGCCGGGAACTCTTCCGGCCTGAACGACGGCGCTACGGGGTGCCTGATGGTCTCGGCAAAGAAGTCGGAGGAACTGGGGCTGAAGCCGAAGATGAAGGCGGTTGGTTTCTCCTACGCCGGCGTGAGGCCGGAGGTCATGGGGCTGGGCCCGGTCCCCGCCACCAGGAAGGTCCTGGAGAGGACGGGCTTGAGCATTGACGACATGGATTTCATCGAGTTGAACGAGGCGTTCGCGGTGCAGTGCCTCGCCTTCATCGACGAGTTCAACCTGGACGGAATCGAGGACAAGCGGCTGAACCAGCTTGGAGGCGCGATCGCCTTCGGGCACCCGCTCGCCTCGTCCGGCGGGAGGCTCTGTGCCCACCTGGCGAAGCTGTTCGAGCTCAACCCGGACGCGAAGTACGGAGTTACAACCCTCTGTGTAGGGTTGGGCATGGGCGCCGCGACTATCTGGGAGAACGTGACCAACGGAAAGTAACCCGCACGGCAGGCGGGTTCTTGAAAGGAGGCAGGATGGCGGAGGATCTGGTTACTCAGTTCAAGGTGACGTACTACGATCACCCGAGGGCGGGCAAGCTCGCCATTATGACAATGGACAACGGCGCGGATTACAAGAAGCCGAACACGCTCGGCGCCGGGGCCCTGGAATCACTAAACCAGGCGATGGACAACCTGGACGGTGACATCAAGGGGCTGGTGCTGACCGGCAAGACTTTTATATTCTGTGTCGGCGCGAACCTGATGGAGGTGCCGGAGATAACCTCCGGGGGGGAAGCGGTGGAGACCGGCCGCAGGGGGCACGCCGCCTTCAAGCGGATAATGGACATCGAGGTGCCGACCCTGGCCGCGATCAACGGCGCGGTCATGGGTGGCGGCCTGGAGATCTCACTCTACTGCGACTACAGGACGATCTCCACCGGCGTGACCGCCCTGGCGCTCCCCGAGTGCTTCCTGGGCCTGGTCCCCGGGTGGGGGGGCACGCAACTGGTACCGCGGCTGATAGGCCCGGAGAAGGCGCTCCTGCTCATCGTCCAGAACCCCTTGAGCAACAACAGGATGATGAACGGGAAGAAGGGCTTCGAGCTGGGCCTGGGCGAACGCTTGTTCGAGCCGGTGGAGTTCATGGATGAGTCGATCGAGTTCCTGGCCGATATCATCACCGGCGAGGTGACGATCGAGCGCGAGAAGCCCGACTACTCCAGCATCGACCAGTTGATAGACACGGCCAGGGGAATGGTGATCGCGAGAGTGCACAGCGGCGCGATCGCCCCTTACAGGGCGCTGGACCTTATAAAGGGGTCTGCCGAGTGGAGCCTGGACGAGGGCTTCGAGCAGGAGAACCAGGTGCTGGGAGAGCTCATCATGAGCGACCAGATGCAGGCCTCGGTCTACTCGTTCGACCTGGCCCAGAGAAGGGCCAAGCAGCAGGTGGGCATCCCCGCCGAGGGAGCCCTGCCGGTCAACAAGGTCGGCGTTATCGGTGCGGGCCTGATGGCCTCTCAGTTGGGGTTCCTGTTCCTGCGCCGCCTGGAGGCCCCGCTGGTCATGAAGGACATCAGCCAGGATGTCCTGGATAAGTGCAAGGCGTATATCGACGCGCAGTTGGACCGCCTGGTCGGGAAAGGGAGGATGCCTGAGCCCAAGGCGAACTTCCTCAAGTCGATAGTCACCTACACGCTTCAGGACGATGACTTCGAGGGCTGTGACTTCATAATCGAGGCGGTGTTCGAGGAGATGGGCATTAAGAAGAAGGTGTTCGCGGCCGCCGAGAAGTACATAAGCGAGACCGCGATACTGGCGACCAACACGTCCTCGCTCTCCATTACCGAGATGGCGAGCGGTCTGGAGCATCCCGAGCGGGTCATCGGCTTCCACTTCTTCAACCCGGTGGCGGTCCTCCCGCTCCTGGAGATTATCAAGGGTGATAAGACCAACGACGCCACTACGGCGACCGCCGGGGCGGTGGCGAAGAAGATAAAGAAGACCGTGGTGGTTATGAAGGACGCCCCCGGGTTCCTGGTCAACAGGATGCTCATCAGGAACATGGTCACCGTGATGGACATAGTGGACGGCCCCAACACGTTCGAGGAGGTCGACGAGGCCCTGCTGGACCTGGGGCTGCCGATGGCGCCGTTCGACCTGCTGGCACTGGTGGGCCCGGCGGTGGCACTACACGCCACCGAGACGCTGGCCGACGCGTTCCCCGAGAGGTATCACGCGAGCGAGAACTTCGCCCGGCTGGTCGAGGCGAAGAAGCCGGGGGTCTATATCACCACGGACGCGGGCAAGGAGGTCGATCCCGAGGTGCTCGCGTTCTGGGAGGTTGATGAGAGCAAGCCCAAGTTGCCCGCCGACGAGATAAGGGCGAAGACGTTGGAGACTCTGGCCGACGAGGCTCACCGGATACTGGAGGACGGCGTTGTCGGGGAGCCGCAGGACATAGACACCGGCCTTATCATGGGGGCGGGATACCCGTTCTTCATGGGCGGCATTACCCGTCTGCTGGACCAGAAGGGAGTAAGCGAGGAGGTGTTCGGCTGCCGGTTCCTGACCGACGACGAGCTACTCGCCTACTTCCGCAGGTAAAGACTGATGTAAGCAAGAGTAAAGGGCGCGCCGCCTGCCGGGCGCGCCCTTTCTAATATCGGCTAATCGCCGATAGGAAATCGGCCAGGAGCGGGCGGTAACCCGGACGGCCTCGCGTGCCTTGGCGGTGGCCCTGGGGAGGGAGACGTTGCCGAAGACGGTGGTTATAGTCGGTGATTCTATGGTATTTAATTCCATGAACCACTTTCACCTGTGCCGTACAACC
>JAHIPE010000249.1 GCA_018894655.1 Actinomycetota bacterium | reverse complement strand
TATGCGCCACCAATGCCTTCGGCAAGCCATATTCCGCCTATGGCAACCGTCCAAAACACTACCCAAAACTCGGAAAAGTGTGCATGCTGTTGCAAAGAGCCTTGATAAGATGCAAAAGCAACTGGATGCCATGACCAGGGCGATTATGCACAAACAGGGGAGCGAGTGAAGTGGCGCCCTTGTCTCCGACCCCTGGCAGTTACAACTTCTCATGGTAGATAGTTGACGCCTGGAGAAGTTTGTTCTACAATCTCAATTGAGTGTACACTCATTTGAGTGTACACCCGTATGAGCGTAAGGAGCGTAATGAACGGTTATTACTCGCGGGAGCAGTTCACCAACAGGCGTCTTGAGCTGGCAAGGCTGGAGTCGGCCTACGAAGCTACGCTGGACAGTAAGCCCGCGAGAATCGCATTTCTGGGATTGCGTAGAATTGGCAAATCGATTCTCTTTGACCAGTTCATCGAAAGCAAGCGCACGGCTGGTAGGGAGGGTCTTGCCATCGTCGATTTCGAGCGGGCGGTCTCGAATCCAGAGACGTTCTCTCAGGTATACGTAGGCACTATAGCGGGACAGATCATAGGGGCGCCCGAGAGGCGACCTAGAGATTTCCTGCGCCTCGAGGACGCACTCAGCACGGAGTTGGGCGAGTCGCAGGCGTTCAGGGAGGTGGCCGTGCGCATTCTGACCGAACTGCGAAAGGCCGACCATGACCAGGCACTTCTTTACGAGCTTGCCTTGGGCTTCCCTCAAGAACTTGCCGAAGAACTCGGCGAGGCGATCATGCTATTTATTGACGAGTTCCAATACCTTATGGACCTCGGGCGCTACAAAGGTATCGGGGATCCCCGAAGGTTGTTGAGGGCAAACCTGGAGCGCCAGAACATGGTGGGTTATGTTATCGCAGGCTCCGAGATAACCATCCTCGAGGACGCGCTGCAGTCCCATACGAGCCCGCTATTTGGAATGTTCGCCCGGGAAAGGCTTGGCCCGTTCGACAGGGTGGACTCCCTGGAGTTGATAAGCAAACTGGTACCTAAACTTGGCGCCAGGGCTGCGGGGAAGATATGTGGTTACAGCGGTGGCAATCCGTTCTATATAACAGCAATTGCGCAGAAAACGGCGGGCCTCATTAAGGAAGAGGGGTTTGACGAGGAGGACGCTGTCGACCACGCCTTCTTGGAAGAGGTCCTGGCGGATTGGGGTAGGATATTCGATTTCTGCTACTACCTTATGGAAGTATCACTCGAGCGCGCCCGAGGCTCGGGCAACCTGAAGGCGTTGCTGCAGATCATGGCCGAAGAGGACCAGGGCATGACCGCCACCGAAGTAGCGAGGTTGGCACATAAAACCCCGCAGGCATCTAGAAACTACCTGCTGGAACTGTGCCGCTTTGACATACTGGAGCGCGAAGGAGACCTGTTTTACTTCAGAGATCCTCTGTTCAAGTATTGGCTGGCCAACCTGCGCACGGGAATTGCCTGGAGCACAACCCCCACGAGGGCGGACGTTTGGAGGTCACTCGACCAGCATCGCGAGGCTCTAAAAGCGCTGTCTGATGAGCTGGGAACGGCGAAGGAGAGCGTGCTGCGAGAGGTGCTCGGGCTCTTCGATGGCCAGTTGATAGCCGGAGAGCTTCTCGGAGCAGGTGCGGATATCGTGCTGCCAAAGTTCGACAAAGTCGAACAGTTTTTCGATAAGAGCGGAGGGGAACTGGAGGCTGTTGGCTGGGGTGAGCACGTCTGGGCGTGCGAACTCAAGTGGCGGAGGTCCGCGGCCGGAGAAACCGAGGTTGGGAGACTCCTTGAGCGGGCAGGGGAGGCCGGGGCAGAGAGAGCGTGGTTGATATCGAAGACCGGGTTCACCAAGGAGGCCCTCGCGCTGATGAGAAAAGAGGGTGTCTTGCACTCCAACGGTGACCAGTTCAGAGAGATAGAGAAGGCCGTCAGGAGTGAGACTTGAAAGCGCCGCAGGATATCATGTCACGTGGGAATCGAGGCTAGGGTAAATCGATGTCAAGGAGCCTCTTGACCATATTCTCAATGTCGCTCATAACTTGGTTGGATATATAACCGAGGGGCTTTTTCAATCTGTGGCAACTTGTGCACTTAATCTGGTCGCACATAATTAAATTTGGTTTATCTAGTTGGCCCTCACCTGCTTGAACCGGAATATGATATGGAACCCGCTCTTATGATGGTAATGCGGTACATAGAAGTACCGGAAGTCTGCAGAAAAACATCTATTGGAAGTTCAGCCTGGTAATTGTTTCGCTCGTTCCTCCCCAATCTGAGGGAGTGGCAGCGGTCAAGTCAACCCGACAGAATTCAGGGATATCACCCACACGCAGTGAACTCAACGGAATAGTATTTGCACTGCCCGCCCGCCTATTACATGCACGCAAATGCTTTGGTATGATAAATGCTTGTAAGCACGAAGACAACAACAACAAAGGGAGAGCTTTCCAAGCCTGTCGGATTTGTTCGATGCCCTTTATCAAGCGCAGTGAGACTGGTAGAATCCAGAAAAGTCAGGCGTATATCGGGACTGAGGCATTTAAAGTAACATGGATGAGGCTTGCCATGGTTTCTGAAAGCGCTTGAATAGTTGTTTTATTGAGCATGGCGCATTCGTCTAGCCTGGTCTAGGACGCCGCCCTCTCAAGGCGGTAACAGGGGTTCAAATCCCCTATGCGCTACCATTCGAAACATGACCCTATCTAATCGCGTTCTTTTCGAATGCGCTGACGCCATGGATTTCACTCGCGTATGGGGTCACCGCGCGCATGAGCGGAGCACTATGCCGAAGCCACAGACAGGGTGATTAACGTGGCAACAAAAGGTGCCACAAAAGACCTCTTCACACCGTTTTTCCTGTTTTTCTATTTTTTCCGTCATCATCTTACTTTTCTCCAATCAAGTTCCCGACGACCTGCCGAGAATCTGTATCGCCATATATGTTGCTATAATTGTCCACACCTGCTACCATTTCCCTATACGAAGGGAGGTCAGTAAAAATGGGACAAACAGCAACAGTCCGTATTCCTGAAGTCGACAAGCAGCGACTAAAGGAACTATCGGAACAACTCGGAATTCCACAGTCGCAAGTAGTTTCAAGGGCTCTTAAAGAACTGCGAAGGAAAGCCCTGATAGACGCTATCTGTGAGGACTTCCAGCAATTGCGTTCCGACCCCGTTGCCTCAAAGGAATATAACGAAGAATTTAAGGCTTGGGACGTGACCCTCACTGACGGCATGGAGGGGTATTGAACCTCATATACAGGCGACAGGTTTGGCTGGTGTCTCTTGACGAACAAACCGTCGGCAGGGAACAGGCAGGAAAAAGACCAGCCCTTATCCTGTCCAGCAACGACTTTAATAACCGAAGCAATTCTGGTTTGGTCGTTATTGCCCCTATTACCACAGCCATTCGTCCTTTTGCTTCCCACGTCCCCCTCAAGCAACCTGAGGGTGGGCTGAAGTACGACAGTTCCATTATGTGTGAACAGGTTAAAAGCGTTTCCACTGAACGTCTTATTAAACCGTTGAGAACCGTTAGCGAAGTGAATATGCGTAGGGCTGAGGAGATTATCAGCGCATTGCTTGAGTTGCCTTTCTAGCCTGAGTTTCCGCCTTATCAGATAGGGACAAATCGAGGTGGGGTCTGGCCTGGTTCAGGACGCCGCCCTCTCAAGGCGGTAACAGGGGTTCAAATCTCCTATGCGCTACCAGCTTAGATGTGGATCCTTGGATTTGTTTATGTGCGTTTGCTCATGAACCGTTTGCTCACCGTAGCGCCGCTTGTCTCACCTATCTGAAACTGGGCCCGTAGCCCGGAGCGCGGAGCCCCCCCGCCCTGAGGGCGCCTCTCAGGCCGCCCGCTTCCTCTCGTTTTAGGGCGGTCGGGAAGGCCGCTCGCTTCCTCTCGTTTTAGGGCGGTCGGGAAGGCCGCCCAGTGTCGAACGGAGACGCGCCTGAGAGACGCGGCTCAGGCCGCCCAGTGTCGAACGGAGACGCGCCTGAGAGACGCGGCTCAGGCCGCCCAGTGTCGAACGGAGACGCGCCTGAGAGACGCGGCTCAATCGGCCCGGTGTTGAACGGAGACGCGCCTGAGAGACGCGGCTCAAGTTGATGGGGTGAACAGAGCCGCGCCTCCTGATGCGGGGAGGGCGTCCGGCTCTAACTCGACGAACAGTATCGTCCATATCGCGCTGGCTGTTATGGCGAACACGCCGGAGAGCGCGGCGGCGAGGGCCCATGCAACCAGAAAAGCGAGCATACTTAGAGCGATCAGGAAGCCGTTGTGGTGCCGGTTGGCCACGGTAAAGAGCCAGGAGAGAGGCGAACCCAGTATCGCTATCAGCATTGCCATCGCGAAGACCCCGACAAGGGTTACCACGACAACGTATAACCAGGCGATGAGCACGTCCCTGTAGAAATCCTTTATCAGTATCCCGGCCATCCGCACTGATTCGAGTACCCCTCTGCCCTCCAGCACCAGGAAGCGCCCCGAGAGTTCCAGCATGATGGAAGCCAGTATCGAAACCGCTATGAACCCCGCGCCGAGGAGCAACCCTCCGGCGCAGGGGAAGAAAAACCCGCCATCCCTATTCCCCAGCGACCACCAGAAAACCAGTGACGGCACGGCCACCAGGGCGAGCACGACGATATATGCGAGCACCAGGACCAGGTACCGCCAGAAGTGGTCCCGCCCCCAGCGAAACGCCTCGCCAAATCCACCCTCGCCCCCCGCTTCTATCTCGGCGACCCCGCCTATTGCCGCCACCTGCGCGAACGACCCCACCGCCACCACTACCAGGCCCACCACGATGCCGGCGGCAATGAATATCGCCCAGAACAGCCAGTTGTTATGGGCGAAATCGGTGACGCGAGCGCCTATCTGGTGTATTGGGCTGTAGCCGGTCAGCCCCCTGGGAATCGGGCTTTGCGCCCAGAGGCTGAAGCCCTGGGGTCCGACCCCCGCCAGGGCGATGAAGAAAGCGTACGGCCAGAGGAAACGGTTCCGCCTGACGTACAGCCAGGCCCTCTTCATGATCTCGAACCCGTCGGTCTGCACCGGCCTACTCTCCCGGGGCGCTCACGGAACACCCAAGCGTCCCTATGCCCTCGATGGATACCTCGATTTCGTCGCCGGGTGATACCTCGCCCACACCGGGCGGCGTCCCGGTCATGATGACATCCCCCGGGTTGAGGGTCATGACCGAGGAGATGAAAGAGACGAGGAACGGCACATCGAAGATCATCCTCGACGTGCTGGAGGACTGCCGGACCTCGCCGTTCAATCGCAGTTCGATGGCCAGGCCACCCGGGTCCAACTCCGTTTCCACCCACGGCCCCAGCGGGCAGAACGTATCGAAGCACTTGGCCCTGGTCCACTGCCCGTCTGCCACCTGAAGGTCCCTAGCCGTGATGTCGAGCCCGCAGGTGTACCCGAGGACGTGGTCCAACGCCTCCTCGGGCTCAACCGACCGCGTCCTCTCCCCTATCACCACCGCGAGTTCCGCCTCGTAATCGACCCTCTCAGACTGGGAGGGATAGATAACGCTCCCGCCGGGCGGGAGCAACGTGTCCGCCGCCTTGAGGAACAGGATAGGCTCGCCGGGTATCTCCATGCCCAACTCCCCGGCGTGGTCGGTGTAGTTCAGCCCGACGCCCACGATCTTGGTGGGCACGACCGGCGCGAGCAGCCGCGCCGCCCCGGTTTCAATCTCCTCGAGGTCGTCTGCGACCTCCTCGAACGGCTCCCAGGATATCGGCTGGATGAACTCACCCCTATGGACCCCGAAGCCGTCGCGGCCACCGGACCGGAACCTTACCAGCCGCACTCCTGCACCCCCGCCCTAGTACCCCGCTCCATAAATACGCTGGCATTCGAACGCCGCTCCCGTCCTCTCCTCCTTGCGTTCCGCTCCCTCGGCGTACTACAGGAATACGCCTCGGTCACGCGCCTTGCCGGAGCGGCGCGGGGGCGCTCTCGGTGCTTAACCGTATCCATGGAACGAGGTACTTAATCGCTCGGCTGCTTCCTCTTGTGGATCAGGCCGAACTCGATGCTGTCCACAAGCGCCTCCCAGCTCGCCTCGATAATGTTCTCGTGGACCCCTATAGTGCCCCAGTTCTTCTCCCCGTCGCTTGTCTCGATGAGGACCCGGGTTACCGCGGCGGTCCCCTTCT
>JAHIPE010000248.1 GCA_018894655.1 Actinomycetota bacterium | reverse complement strand
CGTATCGAGAGCGCCGAGGCGCCGCTCATGCAAGGCGCGCGACCGAGCTGTACTCCGTGAGTACCGCGAGGGAGCGGAACGCAGCAGGTGCGGATGCATCGACGTTCGAATGCAAGCGTATTTATGGAACGGGGTACTAAGACTGTTAAAATAGTCTACTGTTGGTGGAAGCCGCTGTTATTCGGAGGATAGATGGCCGGAGTCTTGAAGGAAAAGGGCATGATAAAGGGATACTGGCTCGAGCCGGACTCGCGGAGAGTCGAGCCGGAGGCCCTGGCGGTAACGACCCTTGGGGGAAAGGTGCTGCAGCGAGTGCCGTACTCAGATGCGGCCGGCCTCGAGCTGCGTGCCTCCGCCAGCCGGCGTCACGGTATACTCGTCGACTTCGGGCGGGAGGTCGGCGGTTTCCCCCACCTTGTTTTCGGGTCCGGCAAATGCCGAAGGGTCGCAGTTCAGGCCATCGAGTCGATGGAGCATATGGTGAAGCCTGTCCTGGCTGAAGGGGCGGCAATAGCCGACCCGCTTATCTACCTCCACCATCTCAAGGCCCTTCCGGGAAGGCACGTCGACCTGCCACACTGCGGCGGTTTCCGCTACATATGGCTCTACCCGGAGCACCCGGGGAGAGTCACCTTGAGAGAAGTGTGGGTCGACTACACGCCGTATCTTACCACCGACAAGGATGCCTGCGGTTACTTCCTTTCCAGCGACGACCTGTTGAACCGGGCATGGTTCGCGGGCCTTCACACGCTGGAGATGTGCACGGTGGACCCGGCGCTGGGCGGCATCCACGGCAAGCACAGGATAGGCGAAGGCGAGTGGGTGCTGGTGGACGGCGCAAGGAGGGACAGGCTTATCTGGACGGCCGACATATCGCCGATGGCGGTTGCGACGTACGTCAGCAACAACAACACGCGGGCGGTCAGGGACTCCCTGCTCTCGCTGGTAGCGCATCAGGAAAAGAACGGGTACATACCAGCCTGTAGCCCGGGGCCGCTAACCGGGAGGATCGCTGGCAGTTTCTTCGGGGATTACGTGGCCTGGTGGGTTGTCACCCTCTACCAGTACTACACCCACACCGGTGACAGGGAGACCGTTGGGGAGCTGTTCCCCGCGATCAAGAGGGCCCTTCATTACCTTCACTCGCAGTGCAGCAGGGGGCTCTTTCGCCAGACCCCCTTCAACATGATGGAGTGGTGCTTCACGGTGTTCCGCCTGGGGAAGCCGATGTACACCAACGTGATGTACTACTGGGCCCTGAACAGCGCGTCTTTCCTTGCCCACGAGATAGGCGAGGAGGATGTCTCGATAGGTTACGTGTCCCGGGCTTACCGGTTGAGCGAGGCGATCGAGCGCGAGTTGTTCGATGAGGAGTTGGGTGTGTTTATCGACACCACCGCCGACCGCGGCAGGGTTCCCCAGGACGGGAACTCCCTGGCTATCATCTCAAGCCTGGTCTCCGAGCCCGATGTGGCGAAGAGCATTCTCCACCGATTCCGGGAAAGCCTCTGGGAGGAATGGGGCTCCACAAACGTGGACGTGCCGTACTACCGGCTGACCCCCGGCCTCCAGCCCCACAACAAGCGGGTGATACCGTTCATGAACAACTACGAAGCGCTGGCGCGGTTTATATCGGGTGACGACCAGGGGGCCCTGGAACTGGTAAGGAGATGCTGGGGGACCATGGTACAGAGCGAGCCGGGTACCACGTTCTGGGAGTGGATGGGCCGCACCGGTGGCGTTGACGGCCGTCTCTGCTCGCTGTGCCACGGCTGGTCCTCGGGGGTTGTGTCGTTGCTGTCCAAGTTCGTGCTGGGGATCAGGCCTGTTGGGGTAGGTTACGGGAGATACCGGGTCGACCCGTGCCTCGTGGACCTGGAGTGGGTCGAGGGCCGCGTTCCGGTCGAGGGTGGGTTCGTCGAGGTCCGTGCCGAGAAGAAGAAGAAAGGCGGCGTGGAGGTAAACGCCAGAGCTCCCAGGGGAATTGAGATCGAGGGGATTACCGGGGGGTCCTGAAAACAGGACACAGCCAGGGCACTTAGATAGGCGCGTTGATACCAAATGCCTGGTCGGTGACTCCGATATCCATGATCAGCGTCGCCTTGGTCCTCATGCCTTCGGACTGGATGTTGAACGTATCGGCGCTTACCCGGACGATGCAGTAACTCTCTTTATCGATCCACATATCGACCACGGTGTCGCTCACTCCCGACTGCTCGCCCGCGCAGAGGATGTGTGTTATAAGGCGAGGCGGCGTTCTGTACTTGTAATGCAGGCACGCGTGGCCCAGCATTGATTCCTCCCCCATGTCTTCCACCCCGGAGATGTCACTCCAGAGTCCACTCATATCGGCGCGGTCACCCTCATCGGACATCTGCCAGGATTCCCCGCAGTTCGAGTAGCTCTCATCCCCGATCTGCACGTGCTGCAGGAGAACTGGGCCTTTCCCCGGGACGTCGAGCAGCAACTGCCACGCGGTCTTGTCCAGCGATTCGTAAACCAACTGCCCACTACCGGCATAGGCGGTCTCGTGGCTCTCCAGCGTAGCGGTCAGGTTGTACTGGCAACCGGCCATGCCGGTCATCACCTCGCCGGCTTTCTTGATGTTCCTGGCGCCGCTGTTGAACAGGGCGTTCATTCCGCCAAAAACGAAGAACCAGATCAGCACCGCGACGAAGATCGCGGCGATGACCATGAAAAACCACTCCCTGCCACCCCATTCGGCGAGGCCGTCGCCGAGGCCCCCGCCGGCTCGGCTCCGCTTCTCCCTTACCGGCCCGGCCGCGTGGTAATCGCTTGACGGGGCCATGTCGGCCAGCGTGGTGGTCTCTACCGGGCCGTGGGTTATCGGCGCAGCCTGGGGGACGGACATGACGCCGGCGGAGTGGGGCGTTTCGTCCCCCAGGGCGGATCCGCATTGCTTGCAGTATCGCTGTTCGTTGGGGTTGGTGCTCCCGCATATCCCGCAGATTATCCTTCTTTCCGTGAAGTCGGTGGTGACGTCGGTCATATGTATCTCAGGGGTTTCGTCATCGTACTCAACCGGGCTCACGACCTCTTCCGACGCCGCACTGGAAGCCGCAGCCTCCTTGTAGGAGTCGACATCGGGGAGGGGTCCGGACTCCTTCTTATTCGGGGTGGCGTAGGAAGGCACGCCACTGGAACCCGAAGCGGTTAACGTATCCACCTCGATAATCTCGGGAGGGACCTCGGATACCAGGATGGTATCGAGATCCTTGCCGCATTTCATGCAGAAGCGGGCCTCGTCAGGGTTCTCGAGACGACATAGTTTACAGTACTTCAAACGGCTGTTTCCTTTATATAATCGGTCACCGGCGGCTCCAGAGTTCCATATTAAATATTATACCTTTCATGGACCGGAGATACCCAACGCTCACGCCCGGGACCGGTGCGGGAGGCTCTCATCGTATTTGAAGCGCCGTACGCTATGGTCTATTCTTTGTGCTGGAACGGTACGCAGCGGACGAGTCAGAACAGGATTTTGTCCTGGCCTTCGAGAAGAACCGTAAAGGCCGCGAGGGGCAAGGAGGTCGAGATGCAGGTAATAAGCCTGGGTGAGCCGTGTTTCGTGCAGGAGGCAGACAGCGATATTAAGCACCTGCCGATGGAGACATGCAAGAAGCTGTTCGGGTGGGATTCCGCCTGTCAGTCGATAGAGATAGTGGTGAGGTACGAGATCCCCGATGTGGAGTTCTACGCGGTAGTGGCGGTTCAGGACGAGGGTATAACCCTCGCCACGACAGGGAAGCTTGGCGTGGATCATTGGTTCATTCCCTGGAGCAACATCGTTGCCGTTCACGGTATCATAACCACCTGAGGCTGGAAACGGCACCGTTCCTCTAAGCCAAAGCCATTCATAAATACGGTAGCATACCCTCAAGCGGTTTTATGTTTGAGCCGCGTCTCTCAGGCGCGGATCTGTTGTCGCCACGGGCGGCCTGAGAGACCGCCCTCAAGGTAGGGAGAGTTTGAGCCGCGTCTCTCAGGCGCGGATCTGTTGTCGCCACGGGCGGCTGTGGTCATAGTCACGGCCGCGGGAATGGGCGAGGCGCATAATAGAGGCCAGGAACGCGCTCGATATCCACGCGAAGAACGGTTCACGAGGAGAGGGACTTGGCCGGGATAGCGGTTATTGGAGACGTTCACGGGAACCTGCCCGCACTGGAGGCGGTACTGTCGCAATGCGGCGAGTGTGATGCAATCTGGTGTGTCGGTGATACCGTGGGGTACGGCCCGTACCCCAACGAATGCGCCCTGAGGGTCAGTGGGTTAGGGGTGGCCGCGGTGGCGGGAAACCACGACCTCGGCTCACTTGGAACGATAGACCTGCT
>JAHIPE010000247.1 GCA_018894655.1 Actinomycetota bacterium | reverse complement strand
TGCGGCTACAACCTGCGGCTAACCTGGCCGGTCCTCCACTGGGGAGTGGTGTTCAACAGCAACGTTATCCACACCGCCGCCCAGTTCCTGAAAGGTCGCGTCCCCACGAGTGCGAAACCCGGCCGTTGAGGAATAACAATGACCGCAACCGCCCTCCATGTTATAATTCATACGCGATTCTATAGTATTAATAGAGTAACTGTGGAAGGAGGGTTCAAATGAAGAGGTTCATGGTACCCCGTGTCGCCAACTGCAGCGAGGGATGTAGATGACCGTCCCGGGCAAGACACAAAACTGCCTGCCAGGTTCTAAAAGGCCCGGGGCACCGGGCCTTTTTCATTCACGCGACTACAGAGAAAGGGACCTGGTGCCAGGCGCTTTCACTCGGCTAAAGTGGCGTTTTCCCTTTCCTTGAGGGTTCAGGGCACGCACGGAGCGCGACTGAGAGTCGCGCCTCAAGTGGTGTGGTAGGGAGCGCGACTGAGAGTCGCGCCTCAAGGTTGGGGCGGAGGGCGACAGGAGTGTCGCCCCTCAGGGGAGGTCGATCTTCCTCGCGAGGTTCCAGAGGAAACCCCGGGCTATCTCCAGGTTTTCCATGTCGATCTTGTCAACGGTGTCGGTCTCCCAGTGCCAGTTGGGAAGGAGGCCTTCGTCGTCGAAGGCCATCACGCTCATGGCCCGGTACCCGCGGGCCAGGGCGGGGGTGGCGTCGGTGGACAGCAGGCGGTAGCCGGACCTCCATATCGGGAACTGTTTCTTCTCGGTGACCTTGCCGGCGAGCCAGAGCAGGACCGGGTCCGCGCGGTGCCTCAGCAGCATCCCCTCGCGGTCGATGTAACAGAGGTGGCCCGTTCCCAGGTTGTCCAGGTTGACTATCATCGCGTCCTTCACCCGTTCACCGTGTGCCTTCAGGAACTCGATCATCCCCACCGTGCCCACCTCCTCGGCACCGGTGGCAACGAACATCACTCCGCTCGTGCGCGACTCCGGCTCGCTCATCTTGTCCATGAGCGCGAGCATTGTGACAACCCCCGAGGCGTTGTCGTTGGCGCCCGGCGTATAGTCCATGGATATCTCGCGGTGCACCATCAGCACCAGGGGAACGAGAAGATAACCGGAGACGGCCAGGGTCGCGATCCATACCCAGAGGTTGGTCTGCCCGCCGAGGGCGCGGACCACCAGGTTGGCGACTGTAAGCGCGGCGACCGAGAACACCCCGCCGATCATCATCCAGAAAGAGGAGCGGAACCCCTTGACCAACTGGGGATGGAACGACAGCGCCGATCGGGCGCTATCGTAGTGGGCAACCACGACCAGGCCGACTTTCCCGCTCTGTGACGGTATCTCGCCTGTCACGTTACGGCTCAAGCGATGGGGGAGTATACGCGCCAGAAGCGGGAACGTCTCCAGGTCCAGGGCGAAGGCCACCGCGCCCAGCAACGCCACCGGCGCAACGTAGTAGGGGAACCAGTAGGAGAGGCAACCGCAGGCGATCGCGATGGAGAAATATATCATGTACAGGTAGGAGTAGGTGCTGATACAGGAGAACTCCTCGGTTACCGCCTTCAAGCCCCGGTCCTCGAACCGGTTCCTGATGAAACGCGCCGCTTTGCCCTCCGCGGGCGTGCAGGCGCCACGGGGGCCTATCTCCACCGCCAGTTTCAGCAGGTCCTCCCGTATGCCCATCTCCCTCCTCTCCCGTCGCCCGTACCCCGGCTACAGTCTAGCCGTCGAGAATCGTCCTGGCGATTATAAGCTGTTGTATCTCCGAGGTCCCGTCCCAGATGCGCCCCGCCCGGGCGTCGCGATAGAACCTCTCCACCTCGAGGTCCTTGAGGTAGCCCTGGCCGCCGTGCACCTGTACCGCCATGTCCGCGACGCCGTCCAGGGCCTCGGTGGCGAAGAGCTTGACCATCGCCGATTCCAGGGTCACCGGTTCCATGCGGTCCGCCCTTGCCGCCACATTGTAGACCATCAGCCGCGCGGCGTGGGTCTGCACCGCCATGCGCGCCAGCATGAACCCGACTCCCTCGAAGTTGCCTATCCGCTTGCCGAACTGCTTTCGCTCCCTGGCGTGGTGAACGGACATCTCCAGCAGGCGCTGCGAGTTCCCCACCGAGGCGGCGCCGTTGTACCGGATTCTCCCGAGGTCCAAGAGCCTCATCGCCACTACGAAGCCGTTTCCCTCCTCGTCCAGGATGTTCTCGGCGGGAACCGGACAATCGTGGAACGCCAGGTGCGCGGTATGCACGCCGCGCAGTCCCATCTTGGGCTCGGCGCGCACCACCTCGAACCCCGGGAACGTGTTCTCCACCACGAACGCGGTCACTCCACCTCCCGCGTCCGGGTCGGTCACCGCGAACACCAGCACAAGGCCGGCGATGTCGCCGCAGGTCACCATGACCTTCTCCCCGGTCAGCAGGTACCGGTCCCCATCACGCCTGGCGCGGCACTGGATCGACAGGGCGTCGGAACCCGCCTCGCGCTCCGTCAATGCGAACGCCGCAAGCAGTTCGCCGGAGGCGATTCTCCCGAGGTACTTCTCGCACAGAAGCTCGCTCCCCAGGATGCTGATGCCCAGCGCGTCACCCCCCACGAACCTGACCAGGGCCTGGGAGAGCCAGGCTATCTCCTCGGTTATCACGCAGGCTGCGAGCATGCCCAGGCCCATGCCCCCGTACCCCACCGGAACCTGCAGGCCGTGCAGGCCTGAGTCGCGGACTATCCCGGCAACCTCGCCGGGTATGGAGTCGGTCTCCTCTATCTCGCGGGAGAAGGGGGCAAGGTCCCGACGGACGATCTTCCTGACGCGGAGCCTGAGCTCCTCAACCTCCGGGAGGACCTGGAAAGCGGTCTCCATCTCTATCGGTTCGGGCATTGCCTCTCCTTTAGTCAACCGGCCATGTCCCCGGGCACATCATCCTCGCCCCAATCCGCCCAGTAGCTGAAGAAATCGCGCATCGTCGTCAGGTACCAGTTCCTGTCGAAGTACTGGAACATGCAGTGGTTCCCCGCGGGCAGCATCCACACGTGCACATCGGGGTTGTCCTCCGCTATCTCCATCAGCTCGTCCATCTCCGAAGGCGGGCAGATGGGGTCGTCGGCGGAGTGCACTATGAGCAACGGGACCTCCACGTCCGCCAGGAACTCCCGCGGGCTCGCGTTCCTGTAGAGCTCGTCAACGGTCACCCCGTAGTGCGGCGCGGCTACCTTCTCCATGTACATCATGAAGTTGGCATCCTGGAACTTCCCGTGCAGGTGGTCGAGTATCTTGGGGTCCTCGATATACCCAATCATGTCCTTACGGCGAAGCCGGTGCATCAACCGGAACGCCAGGTAGACCGGCATGAACCGGTCACCCACCGGTGGCCTCTTGCTGATGTACTCGACCATGCGGCGGGCGTCGGAGTAACCGTTCCAGGCGATGGCGCCCCCGGTCAGGTACGGGTATTCCCGCGCCATGAAAGCCGCCCTCATCGTGGAACCGGCACCCATTGAGAAACCGGTTATTCCCACGGTAGTCACCTCCGGCTTCTCCGAGAGGTACTTCGCAGCGGCGAGCAGGTCCTCGCCCTCCTTCCAGCCGGCGGTGGAGGGAGTATGCGTGATGCACTGGCTCCGCCCAAAGTTCCTCAAGTCCACCCCAAGCACGTTGAACCCCCACTCGGAGTAAGCGGTAAGCGCGGTGTCTATTACATAGTGGTCGTTCTTGGACCCCATGAACCCGTGGGAGATGACCAGCGCCGGCCTGGGCCCGCCGTCGGGGTGTATCCCCACGACCGCCTGGATAGGCGTCCCGTCGAAGCTCTCGATGACAACGTCCTCGAACTCCCCGGGATAGGCGTACATGCGGCCCGTGGTGGAGCGCCTGGCGTTCATGAAAGGGAGAAAGGAGTTGCTGAGAGCCCCCCTGACGAACCCCAGGGCCATCGGGCGCACCGGCTGGAAAGGCACCTGCTCCACGCGCTCAAACGAATCCGCCATGCTCCGCCGCTCCGGCGGCTCGAAGTGCTCCGGGCGGCCTTCGGGAACCCCTCTCCGCTTTGCCGCCAGGAACCTGAGCAGGAG
>JAHIPE010000246.1 GCA_018894655.1 Actinomycetota bacterium | reverse complement strand
GCCGATATTGACGCCGAACGCAACGACGCCTACAAGGAGTAACAGCACCGCCTGCGCGAACGCCAGGATCAGCACCGTGGCTATACCGCTCCCCAGGAACGTGGGCAGGGATATCGGGGAGACCTTTATCCTGCGCAGTATGCCCTTCTCCCGGTAGGTGGCTATCTCCTGTGCGTACCCCATCAACCCGGCGAACATGATGGTCATCGCCAGTATCCCCGGGACTATGAAGTCGATGTAGTTGAAATAATCCCCGGTCATCCGTTTCTCCTCAAGCTTGATCATCTCGGGGACCTCGGGGGCTCCCGTTGCCTTCTTCGCGATCTCCCGGGATATCTCGCCAAGTATGCCGGTGATCGTCTGCTTGGTTATCTCCGCGGTGGTTACCTCGGACTCATCCACGTAGACAGTTACTACGCCAGCCTCTCCCTCCATGATGGAGTCGGTGAAACCTTTCCGTATGACCAGGACGCCGTTCCTTTTCCCATCCTCCAGTTCCTTGAGCTCGTCCTTCTCGTCGCCGGTCGTCACCTCCAGGGGGGCATCCTTCTTCTCCCCTGCATCTTCCTTGGGCTCCGCTATTCCCTCGAACGCCTTCACCACCTGCTTGCTGATGAACGAGCCGTCCTGGTCCACCACCCCTACCTTCAAGACCGTGCCCCCACCGCCACCGAATACGAAGCCCAGGATAAGCATCATGAGGATGGGAAACGCGAACATCCAGAACAGCGCCTCCTTCTCCCGGAGGATCATCTTGAAGTCGCACATGAACATCCGGTAGAACTTCTTCAAACCTTGATCTTCCTCCCGGTTATCTTCAAGAACACGTCCTCGAGGGTCGCCCTCTTCATGTTTATCTCGTCGGCGTTGACCCCCTGCTGGTGCGCCATCGCAAACAGGCCCATAAGCGTCTCCTGCGGCGTCGTGGTGGTGACGCCGTACTCCCCCATGTGGCTGTAGACGCTCTCGACCCCGGTGACCCCTTGAACCACCTCGTTGTCCACCTCGGGGTGGATGCGAAAGCTGATTATGCTCTTTGAGACGTACTCGTCTATAAGCTCGTCCGGGGTCCCAAGGGCAATTATCTTGCCGTGGTCCATCACCGCCACCCGGTCGCAGAGGTACTCCGCCTCCTCGATGTAGTGGGTGGTGATTATCACCGTCTTTTCCTTCTCCCTGAGCTGCTCGATGATCTCCCAGACACGGCGCCGCGCCTGGGGATCGAGGCCGGTGGTCGGCTCGTCCAAGAACACTATCTTGGGGTCGTTGATAAGAGCCAGGGCTACGGAGAGGCGCTTGTGCTGGCCCCCGGAGAGGTCGCTCACCATGGTTTCGGCCTTCGCCCTCAGGTCCACCAGGTCAATGAGGTAATCCAGGTCCAGCGTCCTGGGGTAGAAACTGCTGAACAGGCTCATCGCTTCCCGCACTTTGAGGTTGTCGAAGAAAACGGTGGTCTGAAGCTGGACCCCGATGATGACCTTGACGGCCTTGGGATCCTTCAGCACATCTATCCCGTCGACGAACACCTCGCCGGAATCGGGTTCCCGCAGTGTCTCCGCCATCTCCAGGGTGGTGGTCTTGCCGGCTCCGTTGGGCCCCAGGATGCCGAATGCCTCTTTTTCCTCTATCTCCAGGCTCAGCCCGTCGACGGCCTTGAGGTCGCCGTAGCTCTTCCGTAGGTCCTTGATGATTACCGCGGGCATCCCGTCTCCCTTTCTCCGGCGGTAATTCTATCATCACAAATGCGCGTATATCCACAAGCGCCGCTGCCCGGCCCTCCGGTCCGGGGCGGTCCGGTCTGTTAAGATAGTCTACGGTTTTCATAGCGGTTGCCGGTTGTCAACTGAAGGGCGGTCGAGTGCGGGATAAGCAGCGGAAGAAAGGCATCTTCAAGAGGTTCTCCGACTCCAGGTTCGCCTGGGATGTCATCCAGGGCCCGGTGTATAACCGGCTCATCGGGGGGGCGACGTTAGAGCTTTACGATCGGTTCGTTGACAGCGTCAGCCCCCCCGAGGGCTCCCGGTTGCTGGACATCGGCTGCGGGCCCGGCCACATCTGCCTGATGCTTGCCGAGAAGCATCACACCGTGTCAATCGTGGGGGTGGACTACTCGCCTACCCAGGTCCGGGCGGCGAACCGCCTTCGCGAGAAGCGTGGGATCACCAACTGCGAGTTCGTCCGGGGCGACGCGATGGGCCTGCCATTCGAGGATGCCTCGTTCGACACCGTCATCAGCTTCGCGTCCATCAAGCACTGGCCGGACGAGGGGCAGGGCCTCGAGGAGGTTCGCCGGGTTCTCGTCCCTGGTGGTTCAGCCCTTATCGAGGAGGCGGACAGCGCCGCCGACTACGAGGACCTCCAGCGTTTCTATCGGAGATTCAACGCGTGGTGGGTGTACGGGAGGTTGATGGACCTCTACCTCAACAGCGTGGTTTTCGGGAGAAGTATAAGCATGGAAGAGGCGGAATCGTTAGCCCGCGCCTCCGGTTTCGCCGATGTCTCAGTTGAGAGAGTGGAGGGCTGGCCGATGTTCCTGCTGAGGCTCACCAGGTAAGCCCCTCCTGAACGTGTGCCGGCCGGGCCGGGGGGTTCGGGCTCAGTCAATCTTAATCGTCCAGG
>JAHIPE010000245.1 GCA_018894655.1 Actinomycetota bacterium | reverse complement strand
AGCAGGAGGTCTCCCACCTCGTAGAGGTCCCTTACCTTCCCCTTCTTGAAAAGAGGAAGTTCCATGAAGCTGGTGTCGGTGATAACTTCCATCGGTCCCCCTTTAGGATTTGCCCGGGACATCACCGATACCCCAGGCAAAGCATGGTCACCCTCGATTAACGATAAGCTGCTACTGCAGCTCTTCGGGCACTTTCCCCCGCTCGGCCAGCATGAAGCCGACCTTGACCCATATCGGGTAGGTGGCGAAGAGCAGGGCGGCGATGATGTGTCCCTTGGTGTCGACGTTCTCGTGGTCGAAGTTGAACACGCCGCTGTTTATCATCCAGTCACGTCCCGACTCGGCCCCGCACATCTCCCACATCCAGCGGACCCACCCCATGTTGAAGTACAGGGAGATGCTGGTAACCCAGAACATCAGGATGGTCGTGACGCCGAGGAACCCTTTCATCTTCTTGTTCTGGTCCTCGTCGTCCACGAACCGGTTCACCAGCTTTCCCATCATCCACCCCAGGGAGACCAGCCACGGTCCGTCAATCAAGAAGCTGTCGAATGGAACCACGCGCACCACCCCTTTCTTGTCGCCAAAGCCATGAATCAACTGTTTGAATTATATACGAAACCGGCAAGGAAAGACCCCTGATTCTTTCTTGACGGGCCCTTGCCGTTGAGTTCCGCCGCGTTTATGCCTTGGGCTTCTCACTCAATGCCCTGGCGAACGTGTCGCCGGCCAGGTCGAAGGCGTGTGGCGCGGCCCTTCTGCCAAGGTAGGTGAGCCAGTTTGTCCAGGAGTGTATAACCCGTCGCTTTTCCCTTCTCATCCCTCCAACGATCTTTGCCGCCATCCTCTCGGGGCTGGCGCCGAACCTCTGTATCCACCACAGGACCAGCTTCTGGGCGGGATTGTGCGCCTCGACCTCGCTGTAGAAAGGCGTGCTTATGAGCCCGGGGAAGATGGTGGTGACCTTTATCCCGAAGCGGCGCAGTTCCCAGGTCAGGCACTCGGAGTAGGTGGCCAGTGCGGCCTTGCTGGCGGCGTAGGCGCCCCAGGTCGGGACCGGGTAGAACACCTGCCCGGTGGACACATTGATTATCTGACCCCCGCCCTTCCTTATCATCTCCGGCACGAACGCGTTGATCATCCGTACCGATCCCAGGAAGTTTATACTTATCAACCGTTCCCACTGCTCATCGCTGGTATCTCTAAGCTCCGCCGAGTACCCTATCCCCGCGTTGTTGAGGAGGATATCCACCGCCCCCACCCTCTCGCGCACCTCGCCGGCCAGCGCCTCGACCTGTTCTCCGTCGGTGATGTCGGTGACCTTGTGCAGGACCTCCGCCCCGAGGGCTTCGAACTGGTCAGCGGCTGAGGCCAGGCCGCTCTCGTCGATATCAGCGAGCACAAGGTTGGCCCCTTCCCTGGCCAGGAGAAGACACACCTCTCTGCCGATTCCGCTCGCCGCCCCCGTCACCAGAACCCATTTCCCCCGGAGATCCTGAACCATGACTGCCTCCTGTTTGGTGGGACTTACGACAGTTGACGCTCACCCGGTGCCCACACGACCCATATCGAACTGATTATACACGCGTCTTTCCGCTAACGACTTAGAACCAATCGTTTCTCTTGGCGATAACCACCATCACGATGGCGACGACTGCTATCGAGGTCAGGGCCAGGATGTAGCCGTACTCCCAGGCGAACTCAGGCATACTCTCGAAGTTCATGCCCCAGAAGCCAACCAGAAACATAAGCGGCAGGAAGACAGTGGCGACCGCCGCAAGGCGCTTCATGGTCACGTTCATCCGGTTGCCGGCCTTGCCGAGAAGGACGTCCAGCGCCGTGGTGAGGTACTCGCTGTTGGTATCCACTTCGGAGCCGAGCCTCACCAGGTGGTCTTGTATGTCCCTGAAGTAATTCCTCGATGACTTCGGGATAAACGGCAAGTCCGGTCTCAGGAGCTTCCCGATGACGTCCCCATGCACCATCACCGTCTTTCGAATGGCGCTGTTCCTGTGCTTGAGCCGTAGCAGCATTTCCATTCCATTGCCGGCGGCATCCTTTATCAGGTCATCCAGGAGGACTTCGATCTCATCTTCCAGGTCCTCGACCAGCGGGAAGAAATCGTCCACGGACCTGTCCGTCATCGCGTGCAGGAGCACGGCGGGGCTTTCCCGGAAATGCGACGGGTCGTCACTCAGCTTGGAGAGGATGGGTTCGAGCTCCGGCAGCTCCCGGTTATGGACCGTGACCAGGTAGTTGGCGCCGAGCAGCGCCGCGAGGCCCGCCATCTCTATCACCTCCGTCTCCGGGTGATCCCGCAGGAAGTGCCAGATGATAAACAGGTGCTCCTTGAACTCCTCCACCTTCGGGACATCCACCAGCTTCTGGCAGTCCTCGATAACGAGCGAATGCACGTCGAAGTACTGCCCAATCGCGGATAGCTCCTCATCTGCAGGGTTGTAGAGATCGACCCACAGGAGCTTCGATTCGGCCAGATCCACATCCTCCAGCGAGGAAGGCTGTCTGGAGTTCCCGTCGCCATCTATTACGAATATTTTCATACGTACGCTCCCGTATCCCGGTGTTCTATGTTCGTCTTATTATATAGATGTCGGCCGTTCTTTCCGATTCCCATCTGCTATAATCCCTATTGCGGAGGGGTGCCCGAGTGGCCGTAAGGGAGACGCCTGCTAAGCGTTTTGGGGGGGAGACCTCCCACGTGGGTTCGAATCCCACCCCCTCCGCCAGAACGCGCGCCCGTAGCTCAATTGGACAGAGCGTCCGGCTACGGACCGGGAGGTTCGGGGTTCGAGTCCCTGCGGGCGTGCCAGACAAATAATCTCCCCAGGAACTCGAACCCAGGGGGTACACGGGGGGAGGATTCCCCCCGTTTCTATAAGAGGGGGGTACAGCGAAGCCTGCACTGGTGCAGGCAAGCGCCTTGGGGGGACGGGAGTCCCCCCTGGGAAGCGAGGGGATTCGAAAAGGAACTCTGGAATCGACAGGATCGAATCCCCGAAGCGACGGTT
>JAHIPE010000244.1 GCA_018894655.1 Actinomycetota bacterium | reverse complement strand
TCCCGCGCCGCCTCGAAGTCATCCTCGCGCAGCGACCGGAGGCGTTCATCCGCGCACAGTACGTTATAACCGTCAACGACCATGCTTGCGGTCATCTTTAGCTCACTTCCCGTTGGCGTAGAGCCTCGAAGAGCAGCGCCGCCGCCGCGGTCGATACGTTCAAAGACGATATCCTGCCGGACATCGGCAGCCGCGCCAGGTAATCGCATCGCTCCTTCACCAGCCGCCTGAGACCTTTCCCCTCGCCGCCAAGCACCACCGCCACCGGCACCGTGAGGTCCAGCCGGTAGTAAAGCTCATCGCTCCCCGCGTCGGCCCCCACCACCCAGAGTCCCTCATCCTTCATCCTGAGGAGCGTTCCCGTAATGCTCGCGACCTTCGCAACCGTCACGTGCTCCACCGCCCCGGCGGAGGCCTTTGCCACAACCGCGGTAACCGGGGAGGAGCGCCTCCGGGCTATGATCACCCCACTGGCGCCCACCGCGTCGGCGACCCGGAGCAACGACCCGAAGTTGCGGGGGTCTTCCACGCCATCAAGGATGAGGACGAGGGGAGTTCGCCCGTCCTTGAAGCCCCCTGTCAACTCGTCCAAGGTCGCGTACCGGTACCGGGAAACGGACGCCAGGATGCCCTGCGGTGAGGAGGTCCTGGCCATTCTTGAGAACTCCTCGCGGGAGAGGCTTATGACCGGGGCTCCGCCCTGCCCGGCCAGACCTATGATCTCCTCCACAATGCCCGAGCGGTTTGTCCCTTCAGCGATATAGACCCGCCCGACGTCACGGGGGCCGCGCAGGGCCTCCAGCACCGGGTTCCTGCCCTCGACCCGGTCGTCACTTTCGGGGGAACTCACCTGAGACACGTTCAGTTCGCCTCCCGCGGTGGTTGATGCCTCCTACCGTTCAAGGCGCCAGCGGAATCCGTCCTGCACGTCCTCCACCCTGACACCCAGTTCCGCCAGCCCGTCGCGAATCCTGTCCGCGAACTCGAAGTTCCTGCCTTCCCTGGCGGTTTCTCTCACCCGCAGCAGCAGCTCGATCAACTGCTCCCGGGACGGGCCCTGAGCGCCGGCCGGGCCACCCGCGGCGGGCACCCGCTCCACCGAACTCTCCGCCTCCGCCGCTCCCTGGAACAGCCCCAGGGCACCGCAGAGACCGTCCAGCACACGCCGCGCCTCCAACAGGACAAGCTTGCCAGCGGGTGTCTTGATGTCCCCGGCCTCGTCGAGGTAGCTGTTTATCTCCCGCACCACACCGAACACCACCCCCAGGGCGGCCGCCGAGTTGAAGTCGTCGTCCATGTGCTTCCGGAACTCGTCCTCGGCCTCGTTCAAGAAATGCACCAGCATGGTCTGGCGATCGCTGTGGTGGAGCCCCGCCTTCTCGCCCTCGGCCTTCCTGATGAGGTCCTCCAGGTTGAAGGCGCAGTTCCTTATCCTCGAAAGCGAGGCGTGGGCCTCGGCCAGGCTGTTGTCACCGAAGCTCAACGGGCTGCGGTAATGTGTGCCCAGCATCAGCATCCGCACGGTGTCCGCGTCGTGCTCGGAGAGGATGTCCCGCAGCAACTCGATGTTCCCAAGCGACTTGGACATCTTCTCACGGTCGATGTTCAGCATCCCGCTATGCAGCCAGTACCGTACGAACAGGGCGCCGTCGGCGTACGCCTCCGACTGGGCTATCTCGTTCTCGTGGTGGGGGAAGATGAGGTCCTGGCCCCCGCCGTGTATGTCGAACCCGGTACCCAGGTACTTGATCGACATGGTTGAGCACTCGATGTGCCACCCGGGCCTTCCGGGGCCCCAGGGGCTCTCCCAGGAGGGCTCCCCCGGCTTTGACGCCTTCCACAGCGCGAAATCGAACGGGTCCCTCTTTCTGGCGGCCTCAACCTCGCATTGGACGGTCATTCGCTGCTCCTCCAGGTTCCGCCTGGAGAGCTTGCCGTAATCGGCGAACTTCTCGACCTCGAAGTAAACATCGCCGTCCGACTCGTAGGCGTACCCTTTCTCGAGGAGCGCCTCGATGAACTCCAGCATGTCGGGGATGCACTCGGTGGCCCTGGGCGCGATGTCCGGGGGCTCGATCCCCAGCGCCGCCATGTCCTCCTCGAACGCCACCCGGTACTTCTCGGCCACCGCGCCGGTGGATACACCTTCCTCGCTGGCCTTTCCTATTATCTTGTCGTCCACGTCAGTGATGTTCTGCACGTAGGTCACCTCGAAGCCGGCGAAACGCAGGTACCTCCGTATCATGTCGAAGTTAATGAACGTGCGCGCGTTGCCTATGTGGATGTAGTTGTAGACGGTTGGGCCGCACACGTACATCGAGACCTTGCCCTCCTCGCGGGGGACCAACTCCTCCTTCTTCCTGGTCAGTGTGTTGTAGGCCTTTATGCTCATTTTCACCTGCTCTGTTGCAACCCCTCCTCCCCCTGCCAGGGAGAGGATCGAGGTGGGGTCCCCCCATCCTGACCTTCCCCCCGGACCCCCTGGGACCCCCCATCCCAGCCTTCCCCCCCCGGAGGGGGGAAGGGATATCGCCGGCAAGATGCCGCCGCTATCAAACGCGGCTCAAGTATCCCCTTCGCGCTCGTGCTCCAGCCGGTCGAGCCTCCGCTCGATCCCGTTGAACATGTCGAGGACCGGGTCCGGCAGGTTCTCGTGATGGAGGTCTATCGGCGACACGCGCTCTCCGGAGCGGACCGCCACCCGCCCCGGCACCCCCACCACCGTGCAGTTCGGGGGGACATCATTGATGACCACCGCCCCGGCGCCTACCCGCGAGTCCCGGCCGACCTTTATTGGGCCCAGCACCTTGGCTCCCGCCGCTATCACCACGTTGTCCTCCACCGTTGGATGACGCTTGCCCCTCTCCTTGCCGGTCCCCCCCAGCGTTACCCCCTGGAAGATGGTGACGTTCTCGCCAATCTCACACGTCTCGCCTATCACCACTCCCATTCCGTGGTCGATAAAGAAGCGGCGCCCGATGGTGGCCCCCTGGTGTATCTCGATGCCGGTTACCGCCCGGGCCAACATCGAGAGCAACCGCGGCAGCAGCGGGACTCCCCTCCGGTGCATGTAGTTGGCGACCCGGTGCATCCACAGCGCGTGGAGCCCGGGGTAAGACAGGACTATCTCCAGGGTGTTGGTGGCGGCCGGGTCCCGGTCCTTGACCACCTGGACGTCATCGACGAACACCGCGACCACCCTCTGGAGAAACTCACCCACCCTGCCAGCACGTTCACTCATCCCTCTCCTCCAGCGTCCTCATCGTGGCCTCGACGCGGTCGGCACAACCGCCCGGCCCCCAGAACATTATAAGGTAGGTGAGGTCCGGCCCCACGGTTTGACCGGTAACCGCCAGCCGGAAAGGCCAGAGCACCGTCTTCGCCTTCCAGCCCCGCTCCTTTGCTTCCTGGCGCAACTCGACCACGATACCCTCCGCCGTCGCCATGTCGTTCGATGGGTACTTCCTGAACGTCGATACAAGAAGACCCAACGCCTCTTTGAGATCAGGCGACTTCTCGAGCTCCTTCAAAGACTTTTCGGAGAGCTTGCCAGCGGGCTGTACGTATATATCGAGTGGCTGCTTCTCGATGTCGGCGAGTGTCTCCATCCCGTTTCTCACGGACGCGACAGCAATTTCCAGCTTCTGGCGCGGAAAGGATTGATCCAGGTGATCTATCACCAGGTCGGTCAGTTCCGAGTCGGAGAGCGCCTTCATGTGCTGCCGGTTCAGCCAGTTGAGCTTGTCCAGGTCGAATATCGCCTTACCGGCGGAGACACCCCCTACGCTGAACTCCTCCACCAGTTCCCCCGGTGTGAATATCTCCCGGTCGTTTCCCGGCGACCAGGAGAGCAGGGCCAGGTAGTTGACCAGCGCCTGGGGCAGGTACCCCATATCCCGGTAATCTGAAACGGAGGTCGCCCCGTGCCGCTTGGACAGCTTCGTCCCGTCTATGCCCATCAGCAAGGAGTGGTGCAGGAACATCGGCGGCTCCGCTCCCAGTGCCGTAAAAAGGAGGACGTGGCGGACCGCGTTGGTCAGGTGGTCGTCGCCCCTGATGACGTGGGTCACCTCCATGGTGATATCGTCCACCACCACCGCGAGGTGAAAGCTCGCCCGGCCGTCGGAGCGCATTATGATGAAGTCATCTATCTCGGAGGCGTCCACCTTCACCTCGCCCCTCAGAACGTCGTTCACCGTCACCTCGCCCTCCGGCACCCGGAACCTGACCGCGTACGGCCTGCCTTGCGCCTCGAGCAGTGCCCGCTCCTCCTCGGTGAGCCCGAGGCACTTCCGGTCGTAGCGCCAGGCGCGCCCTTCCCCGACTGCCGCGTTCTTCCTCTCCTTCAGCTCCTCCGGGGTACAGTAGCAGCGGTAAGCCCGTCCCTCTTCCAGAAGCCGTGCGGCGTATTCGGGATAGATACCCATGCGCTCGCTCTGCCGGTAGGGGCCGTAGCCGCCGCCAACGTCGGGCCCCTCGTCCCAGTCCAGCCCTATCCACCGCAGGGATTCCATGATGTCACGTTCGAACTCCTCCGACGAGCGCTCCTTGTCCGTATCCTCAAGCCGGAGTATTATGGCGCCGCCCGACCCTCGGGCGACCAGCCAGTTGAACAGGGCCGTGCGCGCCGACCCCAGGTGCAGCCTGCCGGTGGGGCTTGGCGCGAACCTGACCCGCGCATTCTGGATATCACCGCCCCTGTTGATCATCGGTCCTCCCCAATTGAGCCGCGTCTCTCAGGCGCGGTTCTCTACGGTCCCGGGCGGCCTCTCCGGCCGCCCTCAAGTGGAGGGAGTGGGCGGCCTGAGAGGCCGCCCCCCTCAAGTGGAGGGGCCTCCCCACAGGGGTGCCGGTACTCCGCCGCCATCCCGTCAAACCGTTTCCTCGACTGTTCCTCCTCGTCCCGGTAAACCCCCAGCCTTGCCGTCAGAAGGTCGAAGTCAACCTGGTGGCCGTCGAACTCCGGCCCGTCCACGCAGGAGAACTTCGTCTCGCCCCCCACCTCGCAGCGGCAGGTGCCGCACATCCCGGTCCCGTCCAGCATTATCGCGTTGAGGCTTACCACGGTGAGGATGCCGTACCCCCGAGTAAGCGACGACACCGCGGCCATCATGGGGACCGGCCCGACCGCCACTACCCTGTCCGGCTTCCACTTCTCGGCGGCTTCCTTCACCAGGGATGTGACGAAGCCCTTGGTGCCCACCGAGCCGTCGTCGGTCGCCACCTCGACCTGAGCGCCCAGCGCCTCCATCCTGTCCAGGAGGACCAGGTGCTCACGATCGCGAGAGCCCAGGAGCACTCTAACGTCGTTTCCCGCCCCCACCATTGCCCGCGCTATCGGGTACAGGGCAGCGATACCCACACCGCCTCCCACGCAGGCCACGCGGCCGAACTGGTCCACCTCGGTTGGCATGCCCAGGGGGCCCACCACGTCCTGGAGGCAGTCTCCAACGCCCAGCAGGGAAAGCTTGTCGGTGGTCGTCCCCACCACCTGGAACACCATCTCAACTGTGCCCTCCTCGGTAGAGAAGTCCATCAGCGTCAGCGGTATTCGCTCGCCGTGATCATCCACCCTCACTATGATGAACTGCCCGGCGCTCGCGCCGGGCGGCACCAGCGGCGCGGTGACTTTCATCCGGTACACGTCCTCCGAGTACCGCTCCTTCTCTACTATCTCGAATCTCGCCCGGGCCAACTTGCTATCCCCCCTCCAGCTCCTCTTCCAGCTTCTCCTTTATCATCTCGATCTCGGCCTCGAACGAGGGGTCCACGTCGAACGCCGACCTCCCCTCGAGGTCCGCCTTTCTCACCTTCTCGCTGAAGTGAATCGTGCCCAGGTATTCGATATCCAGGGCTTCCTCCCTGAGCTTGTCTACCTCGGAGTCGTCCACAACCTTGTTGAAGACCAGGAACAGCCGCCCGACTCCTATCTGGCGAGCCAGCCGGGCGGTGGTGGCGGCCGTCTGCATGCTCCTCAGGCCCGGCTCCGCCACTATGATTATCGCGTCGACGCCCTGGGCGGTCCCCCTGCCCAGGTGCTCAATACCCGCCTCCATGTCCATCACTACCACGTCGTCCCGGTCCAGGAGAATGTGACGCAACAGGGCCTTCAGCAGCACCGACTCCGGGCACACGCAGCCGCCGCCGCCCTCCTTCACCGTCCCCATCGCCAGGAGCCGTACCCCCTGGTGGTCCAGGCATATCTTGTCCGGCAGGTCGTCGACCCTGGGGTTCATCTTAAACATCTGGCCGTAGGCGCCGAGCTTCGCCCCGGTCCGCTCTTCCACCACGTCCTTCATATCCGCCAGCGGGACCACGTCCATCGCGATGTCCGGGGGCACTCCGATGGAGACGGCCAGGTTGGCGTCCGGGTCGGCGTCAATAGCCAGAACCTTTCTCCCGTCAGCCGCGAAGGAGCGCGCGAGCCCGCCCGCGAGCGTGCTCTTCCCGACTCCCCCTTTTCCGCTGATTGCGATTTTCAACCGGGTTCACCTCCGGGACACACAGGCACCGGGCGCGTCACGCCCCGTACCGGCGAACGCCGGTACGATGACCAATAATAACTGATTTTCAGCCCACGCAGTACGCCGGCGTCAATCGACGGGGGCGATTTTCTCGAGCAGGTCCATGAAATGCCAGACCACCTCGGGGTCGAACTGCGAACCGGAGTTCCTGCGCACCTCCGCCATCGCCTCCTCGCGGGAGAGGGCTTTCCGGTACGGGCGGTCGGATGTCATCGCCTCGAAGGAGTCGGCGACCGCGAGAATGCGGGCGCCCAGTGGTATATCGTCACCGGACTTGCCATCGACATAGCCCAGGCCGTCGTATCGCTCGTGGTGGTGGTGGATTATCGGTATTATGTTCCCCAGGTGCGGGAGGGGCTCGATTATGCGCGTGCTCAAGACCGGGTGCATCTTGATGACGGAGTACTCCTCCTCGGTCAGGCGGCCCGCCTTGTTGAGTATGCTGTCGGGCACCCCGATCTTCCCCAGGTCGTGAAGCAGGGCCGCGAGTTTCACTTCCTCTACGTCCCCGCTGGAGAGCCCCATCGACTCCGCGATGGACACCGCGTACTGTGTCACCCGGGCGGAGTGCCCCACCGTGTACGGGTCGCTCGCCTCGATCGCCGCCGCCAGTGAGGCGATCGCTCCCAGGTACGTGTCCTGGAGCCGCTCGTTGAGCTTCGTGTTCTCAATGGACACCGCCGCCTGGGCCGCGAAGTTGCCGAACATCTCCAGGTTGCCGCTGGTGTACCTCTCGTCAGGGCTGCCGGAGCCGACGGCTATCACGCCGATAATCTTACCCCGGACCATCAGCGGGGAGGTGATGCTCGCCTCGACCCGGACGTCCACGTCCCCGAAACGGGGGTCCTTTACGCCCTTGTGGAGGAGAACCGCCTCTCCGTGGCGGTTGACCCATTCCGCCACATTACGGAACGCCTTATCGCCCACCCAACCGGCGTCCCCTATGCCGGCGGCCTCCTTGAGGTCTCCGAACATCTCCTCGGGAAGCAGTATCGCCCCGCTATCGGCGTGGGCCAGGGCGGTCGCCATCTCCAGGAGGCTCTGGTATTGCTCGTCGGGGTCCAGGAACGAGGACAGGGTCCTGGCCACGATCCCAACCGCCGCCATGTGCTTCAGCTTACCCTCCATCTCAGCGAAAAGGCCGCTCTTCTCCACGGTGACCGCGACCTGGTTAGCGCAGGCCACCGCCAGTTCTATCTGCTCGGGAACGAACTCGCCCCCACCCCCCTGGTCCAGCAGGAGCAGGCCGATGTACTTCTCGCCTGACCTCATCGGGACCAGCAGGGCCGCGGTGGTGCCGTAGTCGTCGAGCAGGCGTTCTATCTCCGGCGGGTTGTCGACGCCTTTCTCCAGTATCACCGGCCCCCCCAGCAAGACCACCGCCTTGAGTGTGGCCAGGTCCGTGGCGGAGTCCCTGATCTTTCCGATTGCGTCCCCCCGGTTACAGGCGACGAGCTCGAGCTCCTCGCCACCAAGGAAGGCCAGCAACGAGCACCGCCCCAGCCCGGTGATGCTTGCCACCTTCTCCGCGATCGCCGGGTAGGTCTCGCTCTCGTCGCCCTCGCGGGAGAGCAGGTCCGCCAGGGAGTAGAGCGCCTCCATGCGCTTGGTCCTCTCGGTCACCTTGATGTCCCGGGAGCCGAGGTACACGCGCATCATGGCGAACCGGCACTCCGAGAGGACCGACTCCACGTCCATCATCGCGTCCACCAGGTCCGGGAGGGAGACCTTGCCTTCTTCGACCCGCTTCTCCATCTCGCCCCATATCGCCCTGTTCACCAGGTCCGGCGTGTCAGGGACCTCGGCCATTGCCAGGCCACGCTCGGAGCAGCTCTCGCCCATCGTCTCCCATCGGTCCAGAAATGCCGTGCTCTCCTCGTTTCTCAACTGGGAGATGAGCAGTTCCAGTATCATCTTTGCCTGCCATCTAATCTCGTCCGGGGGCAGGGCCAAACGGCTCGTTTCTCTCTCGGAGATGAGCAACGTAACACGTTCCATTATCTCGGCATGGCTATTGGATATCGCGTCAGCAATCCACGTCATAAGCCCATCCATCGCTGTAGCTGGGGGATGCGCCCAATCCTCGGGCGGGTTCCTCATCCCATCGTTAGTATGGCAACCGGAGGGCGCCGGATACGCCCACAGGGACTATTCTACCACCTGGCGCGGGGACTGGCCCCCCGTTTACGCCGCTGGTACCTGGCACCAAACGCAAGAAACGCAAGATAGTACCCGGTACAAAACGCAACATACCGATCTAAGGCGCTGACCCCACTGTTTGGGGGTTGTCCAGGGTTTCCAGGAAAGCCTCCAGGCGGGTGCGAATCTGCCCATCCCGGTGCTCCCGTGGGTCCAGGCACTCCCCGTCCAGAATCAGCGTGCGGACCCCTACCCGGGCGAGCTCTTCCCTCACCTGCTGAGCGCTTCCACACGACTGGCGGCATCCCCGGTGGCTGAAGTGGACCGCACCGTCAACCTCGTACTCCTCGGCGAGCCTCACCATCTCGGCTGCCCTGCGCTCCGCCGTACCGGCGCTGAAGTGGCCCGCCGCCTTAGCGGCAAGGGAATCGAACGGGCGGTCGGGGTCCATCTCCCCCCAGAAGCAGCGGTTGTACTCCTCGCAGACGATTACCGCCCCCTTCTCGTGCAGGAACGTCTCGAGTTCGCTGGGAAAGTACGGCTTGAGGTGCATCCAGAGCAAGCGGTGCTTCTCCTTCCCCGGGAGCCCGGCATAGGCGTCATCCTTGAGTTCCCCGGCAAGCGCGGCGTAGAAACTCGCGCCGGCCCGGGTGCCGGGCATCATGGCCAGAACCGCCAGGTGCCCCATGGCGTTCCACCCATCCAAAGGGCTTGGCACCCGCTTTCGCTCCCGCTCAACCTCCAGCGCGAAGCGGCGCGCCCGGTTGGAAAGCTCAACCGCGTCCCGCATGCGTTCTTCCAGCCCACCCGTGTTGCCACCGGTCGCACCGTCCAGCGAGTCCAGGGCCAGTGCCACCCGGCGTAACTCCCCGGCGAGGATCTCCAACTCTCCCACCGAACTGTTTTCGTTGGGAACATCGGCCGTCAGATGCTCCACCCCGTAGTAATCGGCCAGGAACTCAAAGGAGAGTGGGGACGAGTCGCAGGGTTGCGAGGACGAAACCAACAGGTCCGGGTGCGGCAGTAGATCCTCGGTCGCCGCCCCAATTAACACCCTGTGGAACGAGCACAGGTCCTGCGAGAAGCCCGCCGCCTCCGCCGCATCAAGAAAACGCCGGGACAGCCCCACAGACGCGGCCTTCGCGGCGGCTATCTCCGGGAAGAACGCGATGTTCCCGGTGCCGTGTATCAACTCGCTGGGGAACAGGAGGCTTGACCAGACCACCGGTCGGCGCCCCAGGTACGCATCCCTGGTGCTCTCCAGCATAAATCTCGAGGAAACCCTGTCCGCCCGCAGTGAGGGGCGGTCCATCGGTGAGCGCGAGAGCGCGAGGGCAACCAACCAGGGCCACCGGGACCTCATCAACTCCGGCGATATGCTCGCCTTGAACCTCTCGACCAATTCGTCCGTCAGGGCCATTTACAACATCTCCATAAACGCTTCCACCCGGGTCCTCATCTGGCCCTCGTTATCATCCCGGTAGTCGCTCACAAGGACGAGGCCGGGGATACCCGCCGCGTCGACCTTATCCTTCAGCCGCGGCAGGTCGTAGAGAAACGAGTCGCAGAACATGAGCGGCACGTATATCACTCCCCGCGCCCCGGAGTCGATCACGAGTTTCAGGACGTGGGCGTGCCTCTCGGTGCTCTCAAGCATCCTGGGGCACGGCGTCCTGGACATGTAGGCACGCGCCAGGTAAGAAAGGAGGCCATTGCGATCCGCCGGGTACGGCTCTGCCTCTCCCGTGTCGGGGGTCAAGGCGGGGAACCTTCCCGCCGAGCACAGGTCCAGCGCCGCGACCGAACCCCCGCAGTCCCCGATCATCTCCAGCAGCGCCCCCGAGGCGAGCAGGTTGCCTGTGATCACCACCGGTTTCCCGTTGGAACGGCCTCCGGCCACTCCGTCACCCCATCCACGCGATGAGTACCGCGAGATGAAATCGGCCGGCGGAAGTTCCTGCGCGTCGGTGTAGATGCGTAAAGACTCCTCCCCGGGAGGATCGTAGCCCCGCACCATCGCTTCTGAGAAGCCAGTCAGTATCCCATCCACCTCTCGCCGCGCCCCTATCGCCTTCCGCAGGCCCCGAGCGGTGATCTCGCGCCCGGTGTACCCCTCGAGGGCTGAGGCGAGCCTCCCCACGGAATTGTTGTACATCGCCGCGGAGCCGCCAAGGGATGCGCGGGGAACATCCATAAGAAACGTGAAATCAGCCTGGCAGCAGTATGACCACGCGTCGTAGAGGCGCCGGATGCCGTCGCAGCACCCGGCGAAAACCATCGCGGCGGGCGCGCGCCCGTCGAGGCCCTGCTGGAGGCAGGCGCGAACGTAGGGGCAGATGTTAGGGTTGAGCGCCGCGTCGGCGTCCTCGGTCCCGCCCGGGGACCCAAAGAGCCGCACCGGCTCAAGGCCCGCCGCAAGCAGTATCTCGAGCGGGGTGTAGGCGCAAACCCAGCCTGCCTGCCTGTCACGATTATCAGTCCCGATTCCTGCCACCACTGCTTACCTCCAAGGATATGGCGTGGATTATATCGTAAACGCTGGCGGTCTTGTTTAACCGTCGATTGTGTACGAGGTAGAGGTCAGGCCTTCTCGCCAAAACGTCTGATATCGGCCACCGATCTAAGGCGCTGACCCCACCTGGTGGCGACCTATTGGCGGTCACGCCCTCCGGGGTCGCGGCAGTAGCCGCAGATGGGGCGCAGGGGGCAGACCTCGTGACGGGGGCCTCGGGCGCGGCAGATCTCGCGGCCCAGGTAAACAAGGTTGAGGTGCATCCGGGGGCGCTTCGCCGGGGGGATGAGCTCCTCCAGTTCCTCCTGCGCCTTCCCCGCTGTTGTCCGGTCGCCGATCAGCCCTATCCTCTTGGTGGTCCTCAGCACGTGGGTGTCCACCGGCAGGACCTTTCGGCCCCCCGCGAACATCAGCACCACCGACGCGGTCTTCGGCCCGACACCGGGCAGGGAGGTCAGGAACTCCCGCGCTTCTCCCACGCTCGAGCCCTCCAGGAAATCAAGCGAGTAGCCGCCGCGCTCGCGGTGGATCTCGGCCAGTATCGCCTTTATCGCCACTGACTTCTGGCGGGACATCCCCCCCGGGCGGATCGCCTTCTCCACGTCCATCACCGGGGCGGCGGCGATCTCTTCAACCGACGGGAACCTCTCTCTCAGGCGCCGGTACGCCAGGTCGTAGTTGTTCCTGGACGTGTTCTGGGACAGCACCCCGTGGATTAGTTCGTCCGTCATGTCGCGCCTGTCGCGGGGGAGCCTGGAGCCGAAAGCACGGGCAAGCCGCCGGTCAACGTCGAGCGCTTTTTCTCTTCTGTCCATGTCGGCTACAGCGGCACCAGCGGCGGTATCCTGGCCGTGGTCCGGTTCAACTTCGCCTTGATCAGCAGTTCCACCGACTTGACCGGGCTTATCGGCACCATCTTCAGGGGGCTCACCTTCATCAGCTTCGTCAGCGCCCCGGCAGTGCTGGCCAGGTCGTTGCACTCGCGGGTGTATAGCACGTTCCTCTTGCCCAGCCGCTCGGCAAGCCGCCGTCCGATCTCGTCGTAGGCGCATGGCCCCGCGATAAACACACGCCCCTCTATCCCGTCTATCTCCTCGGGGTCGAGGCCCTTGCCCATGACGATGGTGAAACCGCCCTTGCCCTCGAAGTCCAGGTAGAGGACCTGCAGGAGCGCCATCGTGTTGGCGTCGCAGCCCTCCAGGCAGTTCCGTTCGGTACCCCTTATCACCTCGACGTCCGGGGGAAACGCGTCGTATAGCTCGCAGGGGTACTTCTTGTTGAAGCGGTCCAGCGGCTCCCCCACCACCTCGATCTCCTCCAGGTCCCCGCAGCCCAGGCCCATCTCCCATGCTTCCTTCAGGTGTTCGACCTCCTCGATCCCGTACCCGAAGACGCGGGCACAGACGACGTCCACCGCCAGCGTGTCCGTCCCCCCGATGAGGATGTTGAACGGGACCAGCGCCTTCTTGTGGAGCGCCACCGGCGGGTAATGGCCGTAGATGGTCGCCACTGTACCGTCCACCAGCGTGAAGTCCGGCTTTATGATGCCGTAGATGTCAGCGATCTTCCTGTGCAGGCGGAAGTTGTGGTCGGGGGAGCGGTCGCGGTGGGCGACGAGGCCGTACTGGTTCTTTATCCCCGCGGTGAGAACGGTCATGGAGTGGGTCTTGAGCCGGGGGACGTTCATATAGCAAACACGGTCGCGTTCGTCGATGATTCGCTTCACGTGCCTGGAGACCTTGATGCTGTATCCCATGTGGGGAAGCTCGACCGGTATCTGCTTCCCCTCGTCAAGGTACAGGGTTTCGGCCCCGTGCTCCCGCGCCAACTCCTCGAAGCCCGTTACGTGAAAGACCAGCCGGGTGATGTTGCTCTGGGTGGAGTTCTCCATCAGGTAGACCTGCCGCGCCCCCGCCTCCTTGCAGTAATCTATCACCGCGCCGGTGACCTCGAGGCTGGTGTAGGCGTACGGCTTGAAGTCGATCGCGTTGACCTTGACGTAGACCGCCTCGGGCTTTCTCCCAATCATCTCCGCCACGCCGTGCCGGTCCATCACCCGTGCGACCGCGCCGGGGAGGTCCCTCTTTATGTCAACAATTGAAACCGTCGTTTCCTTTCCAGGCACCGTTCCTCTTATCCATCTCCAGCCCCGGATCCCTTCTCTCCTCCGGG
>JAHIPE010000243.1 GCA_018894655.1 Actinomycetota bacterium | reverse complement strand
TCTCAACACGATAAAGCAAACCTCCTCCCGTCTTGATGTAGCTTTCAATCAGAAACCGCTTTCTCCTTCTCCAGCAGGCGCCAAATCGTAGGGCGGTGCGCCGGCAAGACGGCGACCGGGGCTAACGGTGTTAGAATCTAGACTCGGGAAGAGGCCTCCAAGAGAGGCCGGCTAACGGAAAGGAGCCGCATTGAAAGTTGTAGGGATCGACCACGTGGGCGTGGCCGTCAAAGACAATGAAAGCGCCTCCCGCTTCCTTACCGAGGTACTGGACGAGCCGTGGGAGTGCCGGGGTCAGGAGGCCCTAGATCTTCATCCCGTAATCCGCGTGCTTCTTCTTGAAGCCCAGCTTCTCGTAGAAGCCTATCGCATTCTCGTTGTCCACCTCGACGCTGACGTCCAGCTCCTCGCATCCCATCGAGCGCCCAAGCCTCTTGGACTCCTCCACCAGCAGGGCGCCGATGCCTTTCCCCTGGGACACCTTGGACACGATGAGCTCGGTTATCGCGGCGGTGTTCCCCCCGTGATACAGCGAGGGGAGAATCAACAGAATGAGCAACCCGACCTTCTTCTTCCCCTCCTCGGCCAGCAGGAACGTCCACTCCGGCGAGGCGAGCATCTTCCTCAGCGTGCTATACCACGACACAGGATTGACATCGCCGGATAGCCCCAGTTCCTGCCCGAGCTCCCGGATGAGGACGGCCGCATCCTCCTCGTCCGCCAGGGTAGCCTTCCGTATCTCGATCATATGCCCTCCCCCAATTCTATCTCCACCGCCCCAAAGGATACCATAAATTGAATGTCGAGGAATAATGGAGCGCCACCGGCACCGGAAGGCAATGTGCGAGCAGCCCGAGAGCACCGCCGCTGGCACGGCATCCACCCTAACGCTTACGATACAGACGACCGGGGAGGAACAAAACGCAACATGGTGCCTGGTACCATCTTGCGTTTTGGCATATATTACCAGGGATACGTTGCCAATTTCCCCAAAAAAGTGGATAATATGTGCTCAAGGCTGTCGAAAGGCCCTTTGACCACCTTATTTATCCTGGAACAATGATGATTCACAGACCATTGAAAAAACCGTTGAGGATGATATGCGTCCTGCTCTGCATCGCCGCTGTATGCGCGTTTGCCGGGGCTGGGTGCGGTTCTACCGCCGGTGATGAGACGCAGGTCGAGTCGGTCGACAAGCTGCTCGAGAAAGGGATACGGCCCAACGAGATGGGCATGGTCATGATCCTCGAGTACCACCAGGTCCTGGAGAAAGAGAGCGACTACACCCGCAGCATCGAGAACTTCAAGAAGGACCTCGAGACCCTGTACGACAAGGGATACCGCCTGGTGAGATTCCACGACCTGGTGACCGGCAAGGCGAGCGTCCCGGCGGGCACCACCCCCGTCGTCTTCAGCTTTGACGACTCCACCGAGAGCCAGTTCCGCTACATCAAGGAAGGCGAAAAGACCATTCTCGACACGGAATGCGCCCTGGGCATCATGGAGGCGTTCTACAAGAAGCACTCCGATTTCGGTTACAAGGCCCTGTTCAACTACCTCCCCCAACTCTTCGACCAACCCAAGTACAAGAAGAAAAAGGTCGACTACCTGGAGGAGAACGGCTTCGAACTGGGAAACCACACCATCAACCACCCGTCCCTGGGCCGCCTGAGCGACGAGGAGGTACAGGAGGAGATAGCGCTTCCGGTTAAGAACATGAAGGAGATCAGCCCGGAAGTGAAGGTCGACGTGTTGTGCCTGCCCCACGGCTCCGTGCCCAAGAACCAGGAGCTCATGTACGAGGGCTCCTACGACGGCATCAAGTACAAGAACAACTGGTCCCTCCTGGTGGGATCCAACCCGATGTACCCTGTGTACCACTACAAGAACCCCGGCAAGCTGCTCCCGCGGATACAGGCCATGGATTACGACCCCGAGGACGGGTCCGGCGCCAGCGGGTCAGGTTACTGGCTGCGGTTCTTCGACAGGAACCCCGAGCTCAGGTACATAAGCGACGGTAACGCCGAGACCGTCTGCGCCCCCTCATACATGAAGACCCGCCTGCTGCCCGACCAGCTTCCATCCGGCATGCAGTTCGTCGGGTATTAGCCATCGGTACCGCCTGATAAACCGGAGCATGTGAATGGCGAGAAAACGAAAGTTCACCAATAAGCACGGCCGCGAGATCCTCCTGGGGGGCAAGAAGAGGGAGCTCTCCTTCCCCGACCTCGAGAGGCAGAAGCGCGCTGGGAGCGGCCGTGGTGCGCGTCTCAAGAAGGCGCTTCCCGCCTCCTGGTCGCGCCAGTTGGAACGGGTAAGAGGTATCCACCTGGCAGTCGGCCTGGTGCTCGTGTCGGTGATCAGCCTGCTGTTCTGGTTTTTCTTCTTTGTCTACCCGTCGCCCGTCGGGGGGTTGAACCCCGGACCGGACTCGTCCATCAATACCTCGGCAGTGGAGGTGAAGGCGACGTTCAGCCGGGCGGTTGAGCCCAAAGAGGTCTCGATCAAGGTGGACGGCAAGGACGTGACCGCCGACGCGTCGGTCAAGTCCAAGAGCGTCTCAGCCAAGCTGGGGCTGACCGACGGTGAGCACAAGGCCGAGGTGGTGCTGAGCGGCGGGGGCCTGATGGGCAAGAGGACCGCCCAGTGGTCTTTCACCGTGGACACCTCCCCGCCCAAGTTGACCATTACCAACAAGAAGGTGACCCAAGAAAAGGAGTCGGACCAGGTGGATGTCAGCTTCTCGGGTAAGACCGACAAGGACGCCACCGTCAAGGTCCAGGGCAGCGACGTCCCGGTAGACTCCAACGGCAGCTTCAAGGGGAAAGCCATCACCAACCGGTTGGATAGCCTGAAGATCACCGCGACCGACAGGGCGGGAAACGAGGCCAACGCCTTCATCGTGACCCAGAAGCCCCCAACCGCACGGGGGGTACATGTCTCGTTCTACATCGCCGCCAGCGACTCCGACCTGGACAAGATGATAGGGCTGGTTGAGCGCACCGAGCTGAACGCCCTTCAGATAGACCTCAAGGACGAGTACGGCAAGATAGGGTTTGACACCGACAACAAGCTGGCCCGGGAGATAGGTAGCGCCAACGACTACATCGAGCTGGACGCCTGCGTGGACAGGATACGCTGTAAGGACATCTACACCATCTGCCGCGTGGTAACGTTCAAGGACCCCGTACTCGCCGGTGCGCGACCCGACCTCGGCGTCAAGGACAAGTACGGCGGCCCCTGGGGCAAGGGCCAGTGGGCCGACCCCTACTTGAAAGAGGTCTGGGATTACAACATCGCCGTGGCCGTCGCCGCGGCGAAGGCCGGGTTCAACGAGATCCAGTTCGACTACGTGAGGTTCCCCTCCGACGGCAACACCGACACCTGCCTGTACCCCGGCAAGGACGACCGGAGCCCCGTCGAGGTGATCGACGGTTTCCTGGCGTACGCCAGGGAGCAACTCGCCCCTTACAACGTCTTCATTTCCGCGGACCTCTTCGGTCTCACCGCCAGCGACCAGGGGGACATGGGGATCGGCCAGAGCGTGAAGGCCATCGCCGAACGGGTGGACTACCTGTCCCCGATGGTCTATCCGTCACATTACAACCCCGGCGAGTACGACATCAAGAGCCCCGAGCACAACCCCGGTGACACCGTCGCCGCCTCAATGGAGGACTTCAAGAAGGCGATAAAGGGAACGTCCGCCGGGCTGCGCCCGTGGCTGCAGGACTTCAGTCTGAAGGTCCCCTACCCCCCGGACATGGTACGCCGCCAGATAGACGCGGTCGAGAACGCGGGAATAGATCAGTGGCTGCTGTGGGACCCGGACTGCACCTACAGCGAGCCCGCGCTCGAGCCCGCCTCGAAGTAGGCATCGTCCCATCAATACCCGAAGAAACGATTCTCTTCACCATGCTGTTATGTTATAATGTAGTCACGTAGGTGACTATATATAAGAGGAGGTGGCCAGTGGAACGGCTGGGTGTCAGAGAGGCAAAGGAACACTTTTCCGATGTCCTTAATAATCTTGATAACAGTGGACCGGTCCTCATTACCAGGAGTGGTTTTCCCACCGCGATTATTTTCCCCATCACCGGTCAACCACCCCTCCCTGAATGGAAGGGGCTTGGATGAAATTCCCGATTACTGTCTTCCAGGATGAGGACGGAATCCATATTTCGGAATGCCCTGTCATCCCCGGGTGCATAAGCCAGGGGAAGACCGAGGAAGAAGCCATCGCAAATATCGGTATGGCCATCAAGGACTGCCTTGAGGTGAGAGCCGAGAAGAACCTGCCTCTGACTATTCCCATCCGCGAGGTCGAGGTCGCAGTCTAGTGGCCCAACCGGTGCCCGTGCTCAGGCCCGCCGAGGTGGTGAAAGCGTTCCAGCACCTGGGTTGGGATGTGGCGCGTCAACGAGGTTCGCATATTATCCTCACGAAAGAAGGGAGCCTGGCCACGCTGTCAGTGCCCAATCATCCCGAGGTCGCCAGGGGTTGCAAACAGTTGCCCGTAGTATAGTCAGATATAGTCAGTCCTATGATATAATATTCATGAAACTGTCGGACTGGGCCAAGGAACAAGGGACCGCAACGCGGTGTTCAAAGTTACCATGGCCCCCAAGCACCGCTAATCTATTCTGATATCCAAAGCAAGGACAATCGCTTTTTCTACCTGTTCCATAACAACAGCCGACAGTACAGTGATTCTCTTGTCGAAATATTTCTTTGGAACTGTCAAAATGTCGTCCAAATTCGCAACACACTCCACGGATAAACCATGTTCGGGTCCCAGGGGAACCTCCACGGGAATAGACCTGATAGTCCCTGTTATCGACCCGACGGTAAGAGAACTCCTCACGCCACAGGCGGAATCCCTTGTTAGAACAACCGCCGGACGCCTCCTTGTCGGTTCAGGGAAATCAACCCACCAAACCTCTCCGCGCCGCATTCCTACCATTCCTCGGGAAGCATCTTGACCTGTGTCTCTCCAATCTCCGTGCTCTCGGGAATCCTTTTATAACCTTCAACGCACTGTCTTTCGAGTTCTTTCTTCTTCACATCATCCAAGTATTGCTTGCAAGCCTTTCTGATAAGGACGGCTCTTGGGACCGACTCTTTTTCAGACCTCAAATCAAGGTCATGCAGGAGTGACTCATCTATTGGGACCTGTATTGCTTTCTTGGACACTTCAAATACCTCCACAACTAATTGTATATTGCCTTCCACATACTATTATACATATCTCTGCCGAATCCTCCAACGACCGTTGGCGAACCTTCGCCTGGATAAGGTTCGCATACCTGATCCTCCAGGTGTAGCCCCGGGTGCGAAGGGAAGACCGGTGAGCGACCGAAAGCACCCTACTCCCCCAGCCCCAACTCCATCGCCCTGCGGCTGACGAGTTCGTAGACGGGCTCGAGGAGTTCGGTGAAATCGCGGCTGCCGGCGGCGAACGGCGAGGGACCGAGGCGCTTGAGGACCGCGAACTCTACCTCGGGGGGCTTCGGACACGCACTGAAGCCCTCGATGTCCCCGCCGCAGGACCAGAAGCCGCCCGTGCACTCCTCCAGGGGTGGAAACGGCTCCTCCTCGACCGCCGCGTCCTTCGGCGCTCGTGCACCCTCTTCGTCCTGCGGAGCCGCTATGCGCTTGCCCCGCAAAGCTTCCACGATCTGGTCCCTGGTCCGGCCCCGCAGCTTGAAGATCATGAACGGGTCCCGGTCGAACTCCTCGGCCAGGAGAAAGTAGACCGCGGCGATGTGCTTGCAGGGGTTGGCCCAGTCGGGGCAACTGCAGTCGGTGACCAGGTCGCCCCGCTTCCCGGGGAAGAGAGGGACCTTCGCCTCATCGAAAGCGTCCTCTATGTTCGCGGGCATCTCGCCTGCCAGCAGCTTGGCGGCGAAGATCGCCTGGGAGGCCATGGCGTCGGTGACCTTGTCCCAGTCGTGCTCAGGCAGGGGCTTGAGCTTCATCAGGACCGTGTACGGCCTGGCCCGCGACCCCTGGACCCTCGCCTCGACCTCCCCTGGCTCGATCTCTATCTTAATGACCTGGCCACTGCGGGCGTAGGACTTGCCCCTGTTGAACCGGGCGCCCATGTTGAACGACTCAAGCACCTCTATCCAGCGATCCGACCACCAGGTATCCCCTATCTTCCCACGCCGGCTCTCCGACTTGATGCCGTCCTTCACCTTCCTCGGGCGGCTCGGCGGGTAGTACTCGCGGTAACCCCAGTCTGACATGCGCTACCCCTCCCCCACCGTCTCACGCGATAGCGTGAAGACGTCCCGCAACTGTTCCGTGGAGAACTCGGTCAACCACTTCTCCCCGGCGCCCACCACGTTCTCGGCCAGCTCCTTCTTCTGCTCGATCATCTTGTCGATGCGCTCCTCCATCGTTCCCGCGCAAACGTACTTATAGACCTGCACGTTCTTCTTCTGGCCGATCCGGAACGCCCGGTCGGTGGCCTGGTTCTCTACGGCCGGATTCCACCAGCGGTCGAAATGGAAGACGTTACAGGCGGCGGTCAGGTTGAGGCCCACTCCTCCCGCCTTGAGCGAGAGCACGAACACCGGCGGCCCGCCGTCCTCTTCCTCCTGGAAACGCCTGACCATCTCCTCGCGCGCTTTCTTCCCGGTGCCCCCGTAAAGGAGGAGCACCTCTCTGCCGAACGTTTCCTGGAGGTACGCCTTCAGCATCTTCCCCATCTCCGCGTACTGGGTGAACACCAGCGCCCTCTCCCCCTCGGAGAGCACCTCCTCCAGCATCTCCGACAGGCGGGCAAGCTTTCCGGACCTGCCCGGGATATCACTCCCGTCCTGCAGGAACTGCGCCGGGTGGTTCAGGACCTGCTTCAGCTTTGTCAGGGTGGCCAGCACCAGCCCCTTGCGCTCGACGCCCTCGGATTCCTCGATCTTTTGCATCATGTCCTTCACCACGGCCTCGTAGAGGGTCGCCTGCTCCCTGGTGAGGTTACAGAACACCTTCATCTCCATCTTGTCGGGAAGGTCCGAGATCACCGACGAGTCGGTCTTGAGCCGCCGGAGCACGAACGGCTGCACCAGTTTCCGGAGTTGCTCCGCTCGTTCCGCCTGGTGGTATCTCTCTATCGGCAACGCGAAGTTGCGGCGGAACTCCGCCGCCGGGCCCAGGTAGCCGGGGTTGAGGAACTCCATAATCGACCACAGTTCGGAGAGGCGGTTCTCCACCGGGGTGCCGGTGAGCGCCACCCGCCGCTTCGCCTTGAGCGAACGTATCGCACGCGTCTGCTTGGCCGACGGGTTCTTGATGTTCTGGGCCTCGTCCAGCGCCACCCTCTCCCAGCGGACGACCGCCAGGTGCTCCCGGTCGCGGTTCGCCAGGGCGTAGGTGCTTATCACCATGTCGTGCCCGCGGGCCTCCCGGGAGAACGCCTTGCCGGAAAGCCGCTCGGTACCGTGGTGTACCATGACCGAGAGCGAGGGAGCGAACCTCTGAACCTCCCTGCGCCAGTTCTCGACCACCGACATCGGACAGACGAGCAGCGTCGGGCCCGGCTTCTTCCCCTCCCCCCGCCTCTCGTGCAGGAGGAGGGCGATAAGCTGAATGGTCTTCCCAAGCCCCATGTCATCCGCCAGGCATCCCCCCAGCCCGAAGCTGTCCAGAAACGCGAGCCACGAGAGCCCTTTCACCTGGTAGGGGCGAAGCTTGCCGCGAAACCCCTTCGGTGACCGGATCTTCGCGATCTTCTTCCCGGGGCCCTCGCGACCGAGTATTCCCGCAAGCCAGCCATCCGCCTCGACGCCCACCACCTGAATCCCGGTCCCCGCTATCTCGCCTCCCGTACCCAGGCGCATCGCCTCGGCGATGGTCATCTTTCCCGCCTGTTGCTTCTCGAAGAACTCGATCGCGGACTCTATCTCGCCCGGGCGGAGTTCCACCCACTGCCCGCGAACCTCCACCAGGGGGACTTTGAGGGAAGCGAGGCTCTCGAACTCCTCGCGGGATATCGTTTCGCCGCCGATGGCGATCTCCCAGTCGTAATCGACGATGCCGTCGAGGCCCATGAGCCCCGACCCCGCGCCCTTCGCCGAATCCTTTGGGCTTACCTTCAGGCGGACACCCGGTCGCGCGGACGGCTTGTTCCACCACGGGGGCACCAGCACACCGAAGCCGCTCTGCTCGAGCAGCGGCGCCGTCTCCCGCAGAAAGCCGTAGGCCTCCTCCGTGGCCAGCTCGCAGCAGACAGGCCGGGGCGAGGCCAGCGCCTTGTCAAGGGCGGGGAAAAGACGGGACGCGCTTCCCAGGTCCTCGAGAAGCCGCTCCTGGGGGTCCTCGATCCGCCGCTTGAGAAACGTGGCCGTCTTAGACCGCGTCTTCCAGACCTTGTCGGCACCGACGAGCAGGCTCCTGTCGTCCTTCGCCTGAAGGTGAAACGTAACGGTCCACGGTGGCTCGGCGGCTTTTTTACCTTTCGAGCGTTTCCCCTCTACCGGCTCGGTCGGGGGCGAGAGGCGAAAGCAGGTCCTGAGAGGGGCTTCGCCCGCCCCGGGGTGGAGCATATCGGTCCAACCGCGAAACTCGTCAACGAAAGCGGCCAGTTTCTCGGGCACTCCCTGGATTGAGGTGTCATCCGAGACCGCCGCCGCCAGCCAGCGTTGAAAAACCGGTTCCACCACAGGCTTTCGCCCCCGCCGTTTGGGAAAGCCACCGGCCCGCGCCAGTTCTCTGCGGACAAACGCGTCTGACGTGGCCTCCAGGAACCCGTCTATCATCGCGACCGGGCTCTCGCCGTTCCCGTCCTTCAAGTGGGCCCTGCACACCGGGGGGAACGAATCCGCGAGCAGACGTACCCGTTCCAGCGAGCTTCCATCATCCGAAAGCAGCCTCCAGCGGGCGCGGACGCCGTCCTCTCCGACTTCGAGGTCCGGGTAGAAGCTCTGACGAGCGAGCGTCTCGAGCGCAAGGTCCGCCGCCAGGGACCAGAAACGGAGCGAGTCGCCCAGGGCGATCCGGGGGGGCACGGTCTCCGGCAGATATACCAGGAACTCAAGCGCCAGGCCCGGCGGCAGCACGACTGTCGGGATCAACCAGGGGGCAATCCCCTTCACAACCCCCGGGCGATCATCTTCGTCCCTGACGAGCCGGGGACTGAAGACGGGGCCGAGCGAGTCGGTCGGAAGCCAGATGCGAACCTCGGACTTATCGAGACCCGCAATCAGTTCGGCGAGGTGATCGCCGGAACCGTCGCCGCCTTTCCCGGCCGCGGCGGCTTCTTCGGGACTGGTCAACAGGCTGTCGCCGCTGAGAGCCTCAAGCGCCGCCCGAAGTTCCGACGCGCCCGCCGCAAAGGGGTGGGGCCTTGGCTTCGGGACCTTCGGCGGGCGCCCCGGGGGCTTTTTCGCCGCCCTTGGGAAAGCGGAATCTTCACCCCAGATATGAAACCCGCTGTCTATCCAGGAGCCGTGCAGTGCGATCAACCGGATCGTTCCTTCATGAGCGTCCGGTATTCGGCCCTTAGCTGTTCGGTGAAATCACACATGTGCTTTCTCTTGGCGGTCATTCCAAGGTCGGGCCCGTCTCCCGAGTAACCCATGTTCCCAAACCCCTCGCTATATGTCAAAAGGAAACTGACTCACTATCTTCGCAAGCTCTCTGTCCAATTCCTCCCTTGGAATAACGCCGATGACATAGAAGACATCCTGTTCCGTGAGCCCAATAACTCTCGATAAAGACCCTGCCTATTGACAATATGCCCCCAACTGGAGTAATCAAACAGGAACGGATGATGGTGAACGGTGGCTGCGGCCCGCGGGCCGCCTGGAACTAATTGGGTAATTGTGGCGGACGAGAAAATATCGCAACGTATCGTAGAGTTTATCTCGGAGCTGGAGTCCGGCGGACGGTCCTTCAAGGCCGCGGTAGACGAAATGTCAAAGCTTCCGCCGGAAACGACCGTCAAGTCCGTCATGAACTCCTCGCTCATCGCCAGAGCGGTGTTCGATGACCTTGAGAGCGGAAATATCTCGATCGAAGAGGCGGAGAATATCGTTCGCGCACAGGCCGATCTGCATCCCGCCGTACCCGTCTTCTACGAGTTATGCTCGATGCTCGCGGAGCGGCGGAAAAGCGAGGACGACGTCATCGGTTACACCGCGCTGGCAATGAGAGCCGCCGGGTTACTCGACGGTGAGCTTGGCACCGCCTCTCCGAACTACGGTGTAGGTGCCGAGGCGAAAGCCGTCAGTGATGCGATCTCAACGCTTATCACTTTCCGGCCTTATGTCGATACATGGTGCGAGCATCTCGTCGTCCATTCTCTGGTGCACGACATCACCGCGGCGGAAGACTACCTCGACAAGGAAGAGCTTGACATGCTGCTTTCGAGGACGGAGGCGGCGACCCCGGTCCTCGTCGGCATGGCCGGTGACATAATCAGTCATATGAAGGTAGTGCGTCCACCCCCGGGGCTGGTCGACCTGATCGGGATCATCGGGCATTTAAGGGCAATTAAGGGATTGCCCCCCTTGATCCAGGCGCTACTATACTGCAGGGGGGATTCTCTCAACGAGACGGTCTTCGCCCTTGTGAAGCTGGGGTCGGAGCACACCGGAGAGGTCTCCTCCGAGCTCAAGAAGATCGCCCGGAACCCCGACCTCGGCGAAGCGCGGCTTCCCGCGATCGAGGCGCTGGGCTACCTGCACCGGGAGCCCGATAACGTTGATTTCCTGATCGAGACGCTCAAATCGCTGGACCCGGACGACGACTGTTTCTACAGCCTCTTCACGTTTCTATCCCTTTTGCTTTCCAGATCTGGAGACAAGCTTGCCGCCGGCGTCGTGGATTCCCAGTGGGAGAAGTGGAGAGAGCGGTTCCCGGAGCCGGAGATCCGGGAGATGGAGAAAAACGTTGAGTCGTTCAAGCATGCCGGAACATACGGACTCGAGGAGATACTCGGTGAGGACATCCGTGAGGTCTGCTGCGGGACCATGGACATATTAACCGATGACGGGCGCGTTACCATGACCCTGCTGGAGGAGGTTTTTGCCGAGTATGACCTCGCCTCCGGCACCGGGGGTGAAACCGATGAGATGGCGGCCGAAGAGGTCAGGGAGTGGCTCAAGACGGGAAGGAACGAGCCGTGCCCCTGCGGCAGCGGGAAGAAGTTCAAGAAGTGCTGCCTGGACAGGGTCGAGGAGTCGCGCGCCCGCGCGGCCTCCGCGCCGGAAGAGGACGGGGAGTGGGAGCTGACGACGTTTGAGCGCCTGATGCTGGAGATCATGCAGTTCTGCGACGCGCCGCACATCCTGGCGGAAAAAGAGCGGGCGAAAGCGGAGTTTCTGGCCGCCACCGGGCGTAAACGGCTCGCGGAATCGGAGAAACCCGGCACGACGTCACCGGAAGAAGAAATCTTCCTGGACTGGTTCCTTATAGACAGGCCCCTCGAGTGCACCGGCAGGCGAATCGTGGAGGAGTTCGAGGAGGAGCGGGGGGCGGAGCTCACGCATGGGACACGCGAAGCACTCGACTCCCTGAAGAACTGCCGGTTCTCGATGTACGAGGTTTTTTCCGTTCACTACGGGTGGGGCATGACGCTGGATGACGTCTTTCGGCGCGAGACGATCAACGTGGTAGACGAAGAGTTATCGGAGTGTATTGACAGTGGGGACCTTGTCTGCGCCCGCCTGTGGCGCCTGGGAGGTTTCAATGAGGTAATCGGCTCAGTCTTCTTCATCCCGCCGGAGCACAAGAAGGAGCTGATGAAGTACGGGCGGGCAATGAGCCGCAGCCTGGTCAAGAAGAAAGAGGTCGGGAGCATCAGCGAGTTTCTGAACCTCAGGGGATATATGCTGTTCCACCACCTCCACACTCTCCATGAAAGAGACCTATCGCAGATCACGTTCGCCACCGGTGAGGAGCGGGAAGGACCGGGGGGAGAAACCGACAACGAGACAACCAGCGGGAACGCCTTTGGTCGGGAGAGCGAAACAGCCGAGACGACAGGGGAGGTAACGTCAATGGACTTCAAGCGCGTATATCAGTTCAGGGTTGATCTCAAGGGCGTCAGGCCGCCTGTCTGGCGGAGGATACAAGTCCCGGAATCGTATACGTTCTGGGATTTGCACGTAGCGATCCAGGACGCGATGGGATGGCTGGACTGCCATTTCCACGAGTTCGAGGTCTACGATCCATCGGCCCGGCATGAAGTCAGGATAGGGATTCCCGACGAGGGCGGCCTCTCCGGCTACAAGGCCATCTCCGGCAGGGAGTTAATGATCGCCGACTTCTTCGGCGCGGACAACAACCTCGCGGAGTACACCTACGACTTCGGTGACGACTGGGTTCACGCCGTTGTCCTGGAGAAGGTCGTCCCACGGGAGAAAGGCGTTCGTTACCCCGTTTGCATCGCGGGGAAGCGGGCCTGCCCGCCGGAGGACTGTGGGGGATTATACGGATATGAGGAGTTCCTCGAGATCATAGGCGACCCCCATAACGAGGAGCACGAAGAGATGCTCGATTGGGTCGGGGGCGAGTTCGACCCCGAGGATTTCAACGTCGAAGACGTAAGGTTCCGTGATCCCGACAAGTACTTCAAAGAGCCGTTCAGGTTCGGCTAACCGAATTCACGCGTTAGTTTTATTGCTGGACAACACAATGCGTGTCTTCGTTGGAACGAGGAGGTTTCAGGGAATTGGCGGGATTGCAGGATAAAGGGGGGAAGAGCAAGCGCCCGAGTCTGGAGATCGGCGAGCTTATCAGAGAGCTAAGGCGATACTCTATAGATGTATGGGTTGTTTCATTACGAGAGTAATCTCAACAACCGCTGAAACGTCTCATATCACTAATATTGACTTCGATATCACCCTATAATATAATATCAACAAACGTTGAAACATACTCAATTGGTGATACCATGATTGAGGAAAGATTAATACCAGAACAGGTTAGGAAAACCGCGGAGTGGGTGCTTAGCAGTACGGGTATCTGTAAAATCGAGCAGGTTGTGGAAACTCCCAGAGTAGAACCTGGGAGGAAGGGATCCGCTCCACTCATGCCGGCTTTTATTATTAATGTGCGAGCGGCTTTTGGCGAACCCTTTTCACTCCTGTTTGAAGTCAAGCCATTGGGCCAGCCACGATTCGCTTTAATAGCTGCAAATTCGTTTGCGGCACTGGAGAAAAGCGAGCCTGCCAGTTGGTATGGAATCTTCGCGGCACCATACATCTCGAAAAAAACAATGCAAGTTTGCCGCGAGAATGGCATCGGCTGCATGGACCTTGCGGGGAACTGCTACCTTCAGTTCGATGGCATCTATATTGATGTCCAGGGGAGACCAAATCCATACCCGGCCCGCAGGAAGCTTAAGTCAATCTTCTATCCCAAATCAGCTCGCGTGCTGCGCGCACTTCTTGAGAATCCTCGTAAGGAATGGCTTGTACAGGACTTATCGAAAGAAGCCGGGGTCAGTATCGGTCAGGTGTCAAACGTCAAGCAACGCCTGCTCGACTATGATCTAGTGGAGGAGGCAAAGTCGCAAGGTGCAAGGGGATTTCTACTGAAGGACCCTAAGTTGCTACTCGAAGAGTGGGCGAAGAACTACACGTACAGGAAGAATCGAATTGTGAACTACTACTCTCCAGACGATACAGAAGAAATCGAGAGGAAAATCACTGAGTACTGCGCTAATAAGGGTATTGAATATGGATTTACGCTTACATCGGGCGCGGATCTGGTGGCACCAGCCCTTAGGTACAAGAGAGTGTATGCGTACGTTGATACGCCTCCCGATGAACTTGCGGAAGAGTTTGGCTGGAAAGAAGTCTCATCCGGATGGAATGTTTCGTTACTAGTTCCATACGACCATGGGATCTTTTATGGACGCCAAGAGGCAGGAGGGCGGAAAGTTGTGTCGGACACCCAACTATACTTGGACCTGATGGGTTACAAACCGAGGGGCGAAGAAGCCGCCGAGCAAGTGCTTAGAGAGCGGCTTGAGAAGAAATGGTAACAAGGGATGATTATTCAGGGGAAATAGTAGAGGCATGCCGTGGCGTTCTTGTCGAGCTTATCTCATTGCTTGGTAGGAATAGTGAATACATGGTCCTCGTTGGCGGCTGGGTACCTTACTTCCAGTTCAGAGATCGCGGTGGCGGGCACGTCGGGTCTCTCGATGTCGATCTGTCCTTAGACTTCAACAGGATCCCGAATGACGATTACAGTACGTTTCTTGAACGGCTTGGAGAAAGAGGATACGAACAGGACGACCGGAACCCGGCGAGTTTCTGGCGGACCGTCACTTTAGATGATGGACGTGAAGTAAGAATCAAGGTTGACTTCGTTGCCGGTGAGTATGGTGGCAGGGGAAGAAAGCACCGTCACCAGAAGGCTCAGGATCTTCTTGCGCGAAAGGCACGGGGATGCGATATCGTCTTTGAAAACTTCTTCACCGTGGAGGTCGAAGGGCGATTGCCTGATGGGGAACTGAGAAGCGAAAGGGTCAATGTCGCCGGAGTCGTTCCGTTCCTGGTTATGAAGGGGATGGCCTTGCATGATAGGTTGAAGGAGAAGGATGCATACGATGTATGCTTCGTGGTTAAGAATTACCAAGGTGGCACTCATGCCCTTGCCTTTGCTTTTAAACCATTTGCAAGCAACGGCCTCATAATAGAAGGTCTATCTAAAATCAGAGCCCAGTGCTTGAGCGTTGATCACTTTATT
>JAHIPE010000242.1 GCA_018894655.1 Actinomycetota bacterium | reverse complement strand
TATCGAGAGCGCCGAGGCGCCGCTCATGCAAGGCGCGCGACCGAGCTGTACTCCGTGAGTACCGCGAGGGAGCGGAACGCGGCAGGTGCGGATGCATCGACGTTCGAATGCAAGCGTATTTATGGAACGGGGTACTAAGGTCGTGGACCGGCCCGACGTTAGAACAGCGCTCGGGCGTACTCCTCTGGGTCGAATGGCCGGAGGTCAGACAGGCCCTCGCCTACGCCGATGAACGCAACCGGTATCCCGGTCTCCCTGCCGATGGCCATCACCACGCCACCCCTGGCGCTCCCGTCCATCTTCGTCAACGCTATCGACCGTACGTCCAGGGCCTCCCCGAACACACGTGCCTGTATGATTCCGTTCTGGCCGGTGGTCGCGTCTATAACCAGTATCGCCTCGGGGGTCCCGGGGGCGTTCCTGTCAGCGACCCTCCACATCTTACCGAGCTCCTCCATCAGGTTCTTCTTGGTGTGCAGTCGTCCCGCGGTGTCCACCAGGACCACGTCGATCCCCCTGGCTCCGGCGGACTCCACCGCGTCAAAGACAACCGCGGCGGGGTCCCCTCCCGTCTTGTGCCGGACCACCGGGGCGCCCAGCCGGTTAGCCCACATCTCCATCTGCTCGATGCCGGCGGCCCTGAACGTATCGGCGGCGGCGAACAGCACCTTCTCCCCCCGCTCCCTCATCAGGTGCCCGATCTTGGCGGTGGTAGTGGTCTTCCCCACCCCGTTCACGCCCACAATGAAGAGTACCCGGGGGTGCGTGCCGTTGGGAACCGGGGGATCGCCGAAGGACCTCAGCATCTCCACCACCTCCGCCCGGAACGCCCCCTTCAAGCCCTCGATGTCGCGTATGCCCTCTCTCAGTATCTTCCCCCTGGCCCTTTCCACTATCTCCGAAGCACACTCAACGCCGGTGTCGGCGGCGATCAGCGCCTCCTCGGCGTCGCTCCAGAACTCCGGGTCTATCGCCCGTCGGGTTGCCATCCTCGAAAACGGGCGGCGGAGCAGTTTTCGGGAGCGAAACATCCCCGTGCTCAGGCGACCCTCGTACTCTTCCCCCTCGTCCAGGGCACCGGCATCGCCCTCCCCGGGCTCCACCACCGGCTCATCCAGGGCGATAACGGCCTCCGGCTCAACTGCGGGTTGGGGGGCTCCTGCTCGATCGGCATCCTCCGGCGCCGCGGGTTGTTCCTTCTCCTGGCCGGTCGGGGGGGGCGGGAGGGCGCGCCCGGGGGGGCTCTCTACCTTTTTCCTCTTGGGGGGGCGCTTTTTCTTCCTCTTGCGCGCCATTAACCCGCGACTTTCTGGGATACCACCCTTGACATGCCGTCATCCTGCATGGTCACGCCGTAGAGAAGGTCGGCGATCTCCATGGACCGCTTCTGGTGTGTTATGAGAATAAGCTGTGACTCTTCCCTGAACCTCTTGACCAGCTGGAGAAACCGGTGGAGGTTCCGGTCGTCCAGGGCGGCCTCGACCTCGTCGAGGAAGTAGAACGGGCTCGGCCGGACCTTGAACAGGGCAAAGAATAAGGCTATCGCGGTAAGGGACGTCTCGCCACCGGAAAGCAGTGAGATCCGGCGAAGCTTCTTGCCCTCGGGCTGTGCCATTATCTCGACCCCGGTGTTCAAGAGGTCGTCGGGGTCGGTGAGCCGGAGTTCGGCGCGCCCATTGGGAAAGAGGAAAGAGAATATCTCCTTGAAATGCCGGTTCACGTCGTCCATCGTCTTCTTGAACTGCTCCTCGATCTCCCGGTCCACCCGGCTTATCACCTTTCGTAGCTCCGCCTTGGCCTTCTTCACGTCATCGAGCTGTCCGGTCAGGAAATCGTGCCTCTCCTCCAGGGCCTCCCCTTCCACTATCGCCTCGGGGTTCACCGGCCCGATGTGCTCGAGTTCCAGGGCAAGCTCTTCCACCTTTCGCCCGAGCTCGGCTGGGGGTATCTCCACGGAATGGTGCTTGAGGGCAAACTCCAGGGGTACCTTGTGCCCATCCACTATCTTCTCCACAAGCTGCTCCACCTTGATCTTGAGCTCCGCCCGGGAGAGGTCGTCGCCGTGTATCTGTTCCCTCAACGCGTCATGCTCACGCTGTCGTTCTGCTATCTCCCCCCTGAGCGACCTGAGCTTGCTGGATGCCTCCCGGTCATCGGCGGTGCCTCGATCAATCCAGGCACGTACGCCCTCGCGCCTTCGCTCCACCCGGGCCATAAGGGAACGATGAAGCTCTGACAGCCTGTCGGCCTGCTCCCCGCGGAGCGGTCCGGCGCCACCTTGCCTTTCACCGGCAGCGCCCCCATCGCCCGAACGCAATGACGCGGCCTGCCGCCCGATCTCGAGCGCCTGAAGAAGGGCGGCCAGTTCACCCTCTACCGACCTCGCCTCACCGGCCACCTTCCGATGTCTCGCCTCCGCGTCTTCAAGCCCGGCGGTGACCTTCTCCACCTCCTCCTTCAACCGGCCGAGGCGGGCCTTAAGCTCCCGGGGGTCGGTGCCAGCGCTAGAGGCGCCTGACCGGTCCCGCGCGAGGTGTTCCACCTCGTCCCTTATCGAATCCGCGCGTGCACGGCATGAGGCCAGTAGCGCTGAGTTCCCGGCAAGCTCCACCCGGGCATCATCAAGGTCCGATCGCGCTTGAGCCAGCCTGCCCACGGCCTCCCGGACGCCGGCATCCTGCGCCCGGATGCCGAGCAGGGCGTCGGTGAGGGAAGTGCGGCACTCCGCAAGCGACTCCTCCATACCCTCTCTGCGCCGCCTGGTTATATCAAGGTGCGCGCGGCTCACCGCCCGGCTGCCTCCCTTGATGAGCGTACCTCCCGATATCACATCACCGTCGGGGCAGATGAAAACCAGGTGGGGGTATCTCTGTGCCAGTTCGAACGCGGCGTCTACGTCGGGGGCGAGAAACGCGTCGGCCAGAAGGGCGTCAAGGGCGCCACCGAAAGCCCCCGGCGCGCGGACGACGTCCCTGGCCCTCCTTACCCCCTCGGGAGCCGGCACCATCCCTGCATCACCGGCAATGGCCCCCTCACGCGCGGGGCGGACCCCCTCACGCGCGGGGCGGAAGAAGAGAGACTGGCCCATCCCCTTATCCTTGAGATAGGCAATCGCCACCTTGATCGCGCGGGTGTCTCTAGCCGCTAACCCGTAAACCCAGGGCCCCAGGTAACCCATCACCGCGGCCTCATACGGCGGCTCTATCTCCAGGTTTCCCGCGAGCATCCCCTCGAGCCCGCCGCCGGTGGGGTCCTCGGCAAGCAGGGCTCCCGTGGTGTTTGCCACGCCCCAGACGTTGCTATCCAGCCGCCATAGCAGTTCCAGGGTGGTAACAAGTCGGGCCTCTTCCCGTTCAAGCTCCCGCCTGCGGTCGACTACCGCTTCTCTTCGCTCCCTGACCTCCTCCAGTTCCCTCTCCGACGACGACACCAGGGCCTGCCGCGTGCCCGCGGCCTCCTCCAGCCGGGCGACCGCCGAAAGGAGTCGCTCCCGCTCCCCCTCGAGCCTCTCCAGCTCCTCCTCCCGCGAGCGCCTCCTGCGCCCCCCCGCGTCACCCTGCTCGCCTCTCGAAGCGGCATAGATCTCCAGCCGCGCCTCCATCCCGGCGGCCTGCCTGGTTATCTCGTTCATTCGGCCGTTCAACCGCGTGATTTCACCCTCGAGCCTTGATTCCAATGAGCCCAACTCCCCGGCGCGAGCCTCGAGGCCGCTCCTGCGCTCCTCCATCTCTCGGTTTGTCGCCTCTACTTCAGCAAGTGTCGACCGGCCCCGTGCCGCCGCGTGTGACCTCTCCCTCTCCCGCTTCTCGCCCCAGACTGAGTACATCGCCTTCAACTGCTCGTGGATCGATACCAGCCGGTAGAGCCCGTCGCGTAGCTCCCCCTCCCGGGCCCTCCACGCCGACTCGCCGTCCTGGAGGCCGGCGGCCAGGCGCGCCTGGCGGGTGAGCTCACCATCGAGCGCCTCCAGCCGTTCCTTCCTCTCAGACTGCACGCCCTGGTGCCGGTCCCACTCCTCCTTTAGCACCCGCAGCCTGTCAACGTCCAGGGAAAGCCGGGCCAGGGAGAGCTCGCGGGTAAGCTCCTTGTACCGTTCGAGCTTTCCGGCCTGTCGCTTGAGCGGCCTGAGCTGGCGCCGTACCTCCCGCAGGATATCTTGTGTCCGCACCAGTTCGTCCTCCATCCGCTCCAGCCGCCGCACGGCCTTCTCCCGCCGGCGCCGGAACTT
>JAHIPE010000241.1 GCA_018894655.1 Actinomycetota bacterium | reverse complement strand
GTTCTCCTCCGTTACGTGATAGGGGACTACGCCGCCATCACCCACGAGCCGTGCCCGAAATGCGGGAGGACCTGCATGAGGATGGAGGTCGCGGTGGGGAGCACCTACGCCAGCCGGACCAGTGAGCTGGTCAACCTCAAGGGCACCCTTATCAACCCGGAGATACTGCGCGACGAGATAGCCAACACCGCCGGCGTTACCGAGTACCAGGTGGTCTTTACCAAGAAAGACGCCTCCGACCCCTACTCCTCGGACGAGCTTATCATCAAGGTGGGCAGGTCCGGGGACAGGCCCGAGGAGGACATCGCCTCCGAGCTCCAGCAGAGGATACAGCGGGCTGTAGAGATGAGGGCCAAGATAGAGTTCGTGGAGATGTCCGAGATCTTCGACCCCAACGTAGCGCTGAAGGCGACGCGGATTGTCGATCTTCGCCCCAAGGAGTAGCCGTAACGGGCGGCGCCGTTATTTCGGGTAAGTTAAAGGCCAGGCCATAACTAAACAGGTGTCTTACTGACTGGCTGTTAAGTTGCCGTCCTTATTAGTTAGGGACCGGCCTTGGGTTTATTATACACCCCCGGGCCGTCTATTTCCACCACTATTTCCACCACGGTCCCCGGGGTGGCTTTCTACTCAGACGTGGATCTCTCTCTTGTCCACCACCCAGTCCGCCTTGAGCCCGGTGCGCTCGAAGAGGCGCATCTCCACCGCCTCCGGCTTCTCTGTCTCTATCTGGTCCGGGGATATCTCGGTGTCTATCTTCACCTGCTTGGTGATTTGGGCCTTGACGACCTCCTCGTCGGCGCCGGGTTGCAGGGATACGTAGACTATGACCCTGTCGCGGCTGGTCTGGTCCTCCTCGTCCTCCTTGGTGATTATCACCTGGAACGACTCCACGCCCTCGACCCGCCTGATCGCGTTCTGGAAGTTCATGAGCGGCACCCGGGCGCCTTTCACTTTGGTGAAATCCCTCTTGGCCCTGCCGATGGGGGGCCTGAGGATCGGCATGGTGAGCCCGCAGTTCGAGCATTTCTCCCAGACCACTCCCCCCCCGATGAGGTCGCCCATCCAGTAGCGCATCAGGACCGAGCCCCTCCAGTCAATATGGGTGAACGTTATCACCCCGGGCTCACCCCAGGGCACCGGCTCCCTGGTATCGGGGTCGAGCACCTCCCAGAAGTAGAACTCCGGGTTCAGGTGTATGTTGGTCTTCTCGCCGCACTCGAAGAACGCTGCCTTTAGCTCGGTGGAGCCGTAGCCCTCTATTATCTTGACATCAGGCGACCCTATCTTCTCGAACTGGCCCTTGAGCATGTCCCGGTACTCGTCAGAGAGCGGCTCCGCCGCCAGTACCGCCAACTTGACCGGGTCCGGCTTCTTGGCCTCGCCGCCCTCGATCATCTCGATGGCGGTCTTCAACCAGTACGTCATGTAGGAGGGGATCGCGATGTACATGTCGAACGGCATGCCGCCCGCTATCTGCACCTGCCGCTCGGTAGGTATCGCTTTTCCCCCGCAGGTGTGGAATATAGCCCCTCCGTTATCCACCGTGAACTCGGCGAATATCACCTGGAAGAACGCCAGGTGGGGAAGCGCGGGGTACATGTTCAGCGCCCTCATCGTCGGCTCCCAGCCGAACAGGTACATCATCCCGGCTATATAAGGGACCACGCTCTTCAGGTCGTAGTTGGTGTAGAAAGACAGGCCGGGGTCGCCGGTGGTCCCCCCGCTTGCGTGGAAGTGTATCGGCAGCCACTCCCCGGCCGCGGTCTGCCTGACCCGGTCCTCGAACGAGCGCGGCTTCCCGTAGAGGTCCCTGAGGTACCTGGTGGTCAGGGTCTTCCAGGTGTACTGCAGCTTCTTCTTCTTGCCGATCTCCTCTATGTCGTACGTCGAATCCTCGGTCTTGGGCTGCAGGATAAACGCCCTCTGGTCCTCCATGGTGTCCTTCTTCTCGGTGATGGGTATCTTCCTGAAGTCGTCGTAGGAGTTCAGCTTATCAGGGTCGATGTTGTTCTCCTTGAACATCTTCCGGTAGTAGGGGTGGTAGGGATAGACGTAGTCCTTGATGAACTTGAACATCTTGGCAAGGGAGTACTCCCTTTGCTCCTCCGGGGTCCACTGGTATGAGATCGACATAACAGATCCTCCTTGCGTCGCTACCACCGGCGTACGCGCGATAACCCTCGCGCCATGAAATCATAATAGGACGTGGGGCCGGTTGGCAAGAAAAGACCGCCACCAAGTGGGGTAAGGCCTTAAAGCGATGTCTGTGAATTGAACTTATGGCTAACGAGGCTTCGCCTCAGACCGACGAGTTGTATTTCCCGATATCCATCAAATCTGAAAACTTGACTCATTTACAACAAGTTTGGTCATATAAGCTCTGCTAGACCAAAGTTCCCCCCGGAAATAGGCCCCAATAACCGCTAGAAATACCTTGATTCCCACCATATGCAGCCTTCTTGCTGTTGCATGATGTAGCCAAGAGCATGGCTATTACCTCTT
>JAHIPE010000240.1 GCA_018894655.1 Actinomycetota bacterium | reverse complement strand
GTACATGCCTTCGGAAAGAACCGACTCCATTACGGACGAGATGTCCTCGGGCGGCAGGCCGCCGATAAACGGGAGGCCGCCAGCGAACGATACGATATCGGACCGGCCGGTAACGCTCATCAGGTCCCTGATGTCCGAGGACCTGAGAAGGCCGGCTGCCTCCGAGTAGAGGCTGGTATAAGGGTCGAAGATAATCTCCGGCGACACGGCTGCTCCTTACCAACTGTTGAGCGGTAGCGGGCTCGGGATTTCTACTGAACTTAACTTAGGGGAGGAACGTTGTCAATCGGGGGAATGGCCCGGCGGCAACGGGATTTCAAGGGGCTCCCGGCTGGGGCGGGAGAGACACCGGGGGAGGCGTTAGGACAATCCTGGAGATTTGAAATATAATCTAGCGGAAAGGCTTTAACGGGGGCGAGCACTTGTTCAGCGAGGACCAGGCCTTTGCACTGCTCAAGAGAAGAATCCGCATTGACCGGGGGATTGATTGCGAGCAGTACAAGGAAAACTATTTGAAGCGAAGGATAGCGGTACGCCTGAGGGTGACGGAGGCGACGGATTACCTGGCGTACCTCCGGGTGCTGAAGAACGACCCGGAGGAGTACGCGCGGTTGTTGAACGAGCTGACCACAAACGTCACCCAGTTCTTCCGGGACAAGGACGTGTACCTGAAGATTCGCGACGAGGTAATCCCCATGCTGTTCAGGGCCAAGAAGACCATTGGGAGCAGGACCATCCGGGTTTGGAGCGCGGGCTGTGCCACCGGCGAGGAGCCGTACTCGATGGCGATGTTGATTGACTACAGGCTGGATGCCGAGGAGGGCAGTTGGAATATCAGGGTGCTGGGGTCCGACATCGACGTGGAGAGCATAAGGGCCGCGAAGGAGGGGGAGTACTCCGACGTGGACATGCTCGAGGGCATGGACATCAGAGAGTACTTCGAGACTGAAGACACGCCCCGGGGCCGCGTCTACCGCGTGCGGGAGAGGGTGAAGCGCAGGGTGAGGTTTGAGAATCTGAACCTGCTGGGGGATAACGAGCGCCGGCGCTTCGACCTGATTCTCTGCCGCAACGTGTTGATCTACTTCAGCAGAGATGTACAGGGAAGAATTATCGAGGGCATGGCCTCGGAAATACTCCACGAAGGGTACCTGGTGCTGGGGAAGGCCGAGACGCTGGGCCAGAAGGCGGGGCGCCTGTTCAGCCCTGCTTTCCCCCGCGAGAGGATATACAGGCACGTGGTCGCCAGAGGCAGGCGCGGCGCGGCGACGGGAGGCGATTTAACCAGATAGGTATTATAATTGACGCTATAACGGACATAGCGGACCAGACCAACCTTCTGGCTCTGAACGCCGCCATCGAGGCGGCCCGCGCGGGAGACAAGAGGAAGGGCTTGGCGGTAGTTGCCGGCGAGGTGTGTAACCTCGTGGAGAACTCCAAGCGGTCCGCCGAGCAGATCTCTCGCCTTATCCGGGAGATAATGTCGGAAACCAGCAACGTGACCAGTTCAATGACGGAGGGCACCAAGCGCGTGGAGTCCGGGCGCCGGGTGGCGGAGAACATGGGCGACGGGCTGGTCGGGATCATGGAGTCGTCGCAGGAAGCCGCGCGGGCGGCCGAGGAGATATCGGCCGCCATACAGGGAATCGCGGTGAACATCGACCAGGTCTTCGGGTCGGTCAACGACATAGCGGCGATAGCGCAGGAAACCGCGGCCAGCACGCGGGAGGTTGCCGCGTCCATTAATGAGCAGCGGATTACGACCGGGGAGATATCCCAGGAGTCACTGGGGCCAGCCCGGCTGGCAGCCAAGTTGTACGAGTTAACGGAGGGGTTCGAGCTTTGATAGATGAGTGGCAAGTTGGGGAGAAATCGAGGGGAGCCGCCGCGGGCGACGAAGACGCCAGGGAGAAGCGCGGGATCGCCGGTTGGTGGAAACGGTTGCCGATGAGCCGGAGGTTCGTCCTTCGCACCACCATGTTCTCGTTGCCGGCGGCCGTAGCCGCGGGCTTGCTGTTCGTGGCAGTGCTGGTGCCCGACAAGACCGTGGGCAGGTGGCTGGCCGGGGCGGGGCTTGGGTTCTTGGCGGGCGTACTGGCTATCACTTTCGCCGGGTACGCCGCGGTGACGATGTACGTGAAGCCGCTGGAGCGCCTCGAGGTGTTCTCCCGGCGGCTTATAAAGCACGACTTCAGCGAGGACGTCGAGATCAGCGAACGATCCGAGCTGAAGCCGATGTCCGTGGCGCTGAACGAGATGCTCGAATCGCTCAGGCGCCTTGTGGACGAGATGCACGAAGTGTCCGAGGAGGTTGCCGGCTCCAGCAACCTGATGGCATCGGTGGCGAAGGAAACAAGTGACGCGGTGCAGATCACCGCGTCGGCGGTGACAGGCCTGGCCAGAGGGGCGGAGGACCAGGTCAACTCCATAATGATGGCATCCTCGACCATTAACCTGATAGCGGAGGAGATCGAACGCGTGGCCGAGGCGACGAGCGAGGTGGCAAGGTACAGCCTTGAGGCGAGGGTCACCGTCGGGGAAGGCGCTGATTCGGTGGGTCGGGCGACGGAGAAGATGGTCAGCCTGGTGGAAACCACGGGGTCAAGTGCACAGGCGGTGAGGGAGTTGGGGCAGAGGTCCGAACAGATCGGCCTTATTGTTGACGTGATAACCGGCATCGCCGACCAGACCAACCTGCTGGCGTTGAACGCCGCGATAGAGGCCGCCCGCGCGGGAGAGCACGGCAAGGGCTTCGCGGTGGTCGCCGGCGAGGTACGGAAGCTCGCGGAAGGGTCCGCCCGGGCGGCAAACCAGATCGCGGGAATTATACGGGAGATACAGCGGACAATAGACGAGACCGCGGTTTCTATGGAGGGGAGCACCAAGGAGGCAGGCGAGGGAGCGTCGGCGGTGAGCGAGGCCGGGGACGCGCTCCAGCGGACCAAGGAGGCGGTTGAGACGATAGGCGCGGAGACCAACGCGATATCCGAGGCGACCGCCAGCATCGCCGAGGGAAGCAATAAGGTTGTGGAAGTAATCAGCGGGGTGGCCGGCATATCCGAGGAGTCGGCGTCCAGCACCGAGGAGGTCTCCGCCACCATAGAGGAGCAGACCGCGTCCATGCAGGAGATATCGGCGGCCGCGGCGGAGCTGGCGCAGACCGCTGACAGGCTGAGAGGGCTTATAGAGGGAATCAAGACCAGTTGATCCGCGGGGAGGGACAATGGATGACGACCAGGGGTTCGCGTTGAACCGGGAAATGCAGCTTGTCGCCTTCAAGGTTGGCCGCGAGGAGTTCGGGGTCGACGTGAAGAAAGTGGAAGGCGTGATATCCCTGGTAGACGTTACCCGGATGCCGAGGGCGCCGGAGTTCGTTGAAGGCATCATCAACCTCCGCGGCCAGATAGTGGCGGTGGTTGACCTGGCTTCACGCCTGGGGATCCAGGCGGGTGACCGGGCCTCCACGACCAGAATAGTTGTGGTGGAAGCGCGGGACGTGAAGGTGGGCCTGATCGTTGACACGCCGGAGGTCATAAACATCCGCATGGAGGACGTGGAGGCCAGCCCGACGTTGACCACCGGAGATATCGAGTCATCGTTCATAAGGGGGGTCGTCAAGCTGGAGGACCGGTTGTTGATACTGCTGGATGTGGACAGGGTTCTCTCCGACGAGGAGCGCAGCGGCATCGGCGAAATCCAGTCGGCCGGTGAAGAGGGAGAGGCGCGGCCGGAGGGAGAGCAATAGTGAAAGGCTCGAGAGGTGTTGGTTCCGCCGTGGGTAAGGGAGGAAGAAGCTAATGGCTCCAACTGTTCTGATCGTTGACGACGCTCTTTTCATGAGGATGATGATCAAGGATATCCTCAGCAAAGACGGCTTCGAGGTGATAGGGGAAGCGGAGAACGGGGTTGAAGCGGTAAAGAAGTATGCGGAGTTGCGCCCCAACGTTGTCACCATGGACATAGTCATGCCCGAGATGGACGGCATTGAAGCCGTGCGCAATATCATGAAGATAGACCCCTGGGCCACGGTGCTGATGTGCAGCGCGATGGGCCAGCAGCCACTTGTGGTCGAGGCGCTGGAGGCCGGCGCGAAGGACTTCATAATCAAACCGTTCCAGCCATCCAAGGTGGTGGAAGCGGTTCGCAAGGCACTTCAGAACGAGGGGTAATGGGCAGTCAAGAGGCGTGGGGCGACGGAAAGAAAATATCAGTGCTGATAGTCGATGACTCCGCGCTGGTCCGGCAGATGCTATCGGACATGATATCCCAGGACCCCGAGATGGAGGTTGCCGGGCTGGCGCGGGATGGCGTCGAGGCGATAAGGCTAACCCGTGAGCTCGACCCTGACGTCGTCACAATGGACATTCACATGCCCGAGATGGACGGTATATCCGCGCTGGAGTACATAATGAAGAACACGCCGCGGCCAGTGGTGATGCTGTCGGCGCTGGCGAAGAGGGGGGCTCCCCCGACGTTGAAATCACTGGAACTCGGCGCCGTTGATTTTATCGCCAAGCCGTCCCAGTTCCCCACCTCGGTTACCGAGGTAAGAGAAGACGTGATACGAAAGATCAAGGCGGCGGCGAGTTCGAGGGCCAAGGAGATATGGGAGAGGGCACGAAACTCGAAGGCGCCAAAGAAGATAAAGGTGAGAAGGGGGGCGGCAAAGGGGGGCCGCGTCGTTGTAATAGGCGCGTCCGCCGGTGGCCCCAGGGCACTGGCCGAGATAGTGCCGGCGTTTCCGGCGGAGTTTCCCGCCTCGATGGTGATCGTGCAGCACATGCCCGGGCCGTTCACCGGGTCGTTCGCGGAAAGACTTGACTCAAAGTCAAGGATAAGAGTGAAGGAGGCGGAACAGGGGGAGGAGATTAAGGAAGGCAGAGCCCTGGTGGTGCCGGGCGAGAAGGATATGGCCTTTGAGGGGATAGGCGGAGGGAGGGTACGGGCGAAACTGCTTCCCACCGTTGCCCGTCACAGCGCGAGCCCGGTGATAGACATCACCATGGAGAGCGTGGCCAAGTACTTCGGGGCGAAGTCGATCGGAGTGCTGCTCTCGGGGATGGGGACCGACGGGGCGATGGGGATGGGCATGATTCGGGACGCGGGGGGAGAGACGATAGCCCAGGACGAGGAGACCTGCCTGGTTTTCGGGATGCCGCGGGCGGCGATTGAACGGAGGCTGGCG
>JAHIPE010000039.1 GCA_018894655.1 Actinomycetota bacterium | reverse complement strand
ACTAGAGCCGGACCTCTATACCCCGCGATGCCAGGTACTGCTTCGCCTCCGCTATCGTATGCTCGCGGTAGTGGAATATGCTCGCGGCCAGCACCGCGTCGCACCCGGTCTGCTCAATGGCTTCCGCCAGGTGCTCGAGGTTGCCCGCTCCACCGCTTGCTATCACTGGAATCGACACCGCCCGGCAGACCGCCCGGGTCATGGGGATGTCGTAGCCCACCTTGGTGCCGTCGCGGTCCATACTGGTGAGCATTATCTCCCCCGCTCCCAGCCGCTGTACCTCCCCTGCCCACTCGAGCAGGTCGATGCCGGTCGGTGTGCGCCCACCGTGGGTGAACACCTTCCAGGTGCCATCAGGCCGCATTCTTCCGTCGATCGCAACCACGACGCACTGGCTTCCGAACCTCTCCGCGGCACGGGTTATGAGCGAGGGGTCCTCCACCGCGGCGGTGTTAATGGAGACCTTGTCGGCACCTGCTTTCAGTATCCGCCTGATGTCGTCCAGGGAGCCGATGCCACCCCCGATGACGTAGGGGATGAATACCTCGTCCCCGGCCCTCCCGGCAAGCTCTACCTTCGTATCACGCTCTTCGTGCGAGGCGGTTATGTCCAGGAAGACCAGCTCGTCGGCCCCTTCCCTGTCGTAGAACGCCGCCAGTTCGACCGGGTCCCCCGCGTCCCGCAGGTTGACGAAATGGACTCCCTTCACGACCCTGCCGCTCTCCACGTCCATGCAGGGAATTATTCGCTTGGCAAGCATCAGGGCCTCCCGTTCCGGACCGCCTGAAGGGCTTCCGGCAGGGTAAGCAGCCCGCGGTAGAGCGCCATTCCCACTATGACCCCCTCAACCCCCAGGCCCCTCAACCGCCAGACGCCCAGCAAGTCCTCAACGCCTCCGACACCACCGGAGGCGATCATGGGCACCGGAGATACCCGCGCCAGCTCCTCGATGCCTTCGAGGTCCGGACCTTTCAGGGTGCCGTCCCTACCAACGTTGGTGTAGATTATTCTCCTCACCCCCGCGCCGGCCAGGCGCTCCAACGCCTCACGGGCAGGCAACCCGCTATCACTTGTCCAGCCGGAGACCGCGACCCTTCCATCCTTTAAATCCAACCCCACCGACAGGCGCTCCCCCAGCTCCCCGGCAACCTCCTCCAACCAACTGGTGCTCTCGAAGGCGGCGGTGCCGACTATCACCCTCGACACACCGGCGTCTATGTAAGAGCATGCGTCCCCGGTGTTCCTGATACCCCCTCCAACCTGGACCGGTATCGTCAGTCTTTCCGCAATACGCGCGATGACCCCCCCGTTGACCGGCCTTCCCTCGAACGCACCGTCCAGGTCCACCACGTGGAGCAAGGAAGCGCCTTCCTGCTCCCAGCGCATAGCCGCCTCCAGGGGGTCCTCGTCAAAGACCGTCTCCCGCTCGGGGAGCCCGCGGTACAGGCGGACGCACTTGCCCCCCCGGATATCAACCGCGGGTATGACCGTGAAACCCGTCATCAACTCACTCCCGTTACCATCCGTCCGAAGTTCCTCAGTATCTCCAGGCCTAAAAGGCTGCTCTTCTCCGGGTGGAACTGTACCCCCCACACGTTCCCTGCGCCGGCGGCGCTGGCAAACTCCACCCCGTACTGTGTCGTGCCTACGGTCCATGCCTCGTCGTCCGGCTGGCAGTAGAAGGAGTGCACGAAGTAGAAACGCGAGCCGCTGCTTACGCCCTCGAACAGGGACACGTCTTGCGCCCTGTCCATCACGTTCCAGCCAATGTGGGGTACCTTTACCCTCCCGGGCAACCTGACGACACTGCCGGGTATTACCCCAAGCCCTTCGCTCCTGCCGTGCTCTTCGCTGAAGGTGAAGAGAAGCTGCATTCCCAGGCAGATGCCCAGCAGTTGCCTGCCGCTGTTGATGTAGTCGATGAGCGCGTCCGCCATGCCCATCCCCTTCAGGTTCTCCATGGCGTCCCCAAACGCGCCCACACCGGGCAGGACCAGCCCGTCGTAATCACCCAGTCCCTCGGGGCGCGTACAGATCTCCGCGCTTATGCCGACCTTCTCAAACCCCTTCTCTACGCTGCGGAGGTTACCCATACCGTAGTCGGCGATCCCGATTCTCGAGGTCACAGCGTGCCTTTTGTGCTGGGTATGTCGTCTGAGCGCGGGTCCCTCTCCACCGCCATCTTGATAGCGCGGCCTACGGCCTTGAACACCGATTCCAGGCCGTGGTGGAGCCCTCCAGCCCGCTTGAGGGTGATGTGCAGCGTTAACCCGGCCTCGTTGACCAGTGCGGCGAAGAAGTCCCGTGCCAGGGCCGGGTCGAAGTTGCCAAGTGGCTCCTGGGCGAGTTCCACCGCGTACACCAGGAGCGGCCGACCGCTTATATCCAGGGCGACCTCCGAGAGGCACTCGTCCATCGGCACCAGGCTGAAGCCGAACCGGTTTATCCCCCGCTTGTCACCGAGCGCCTGGGTGAGCGCCTTGCCGATAGCGATGCCGGTATCCTCGGCGGTGTGGTGCCCGTCAACATCCAGGTCCCCCCGCGCCTCGATGTCGAGGTCCACGAACGCGTGCCGGAACATCAGATCGAGCATATGGTCGAAAAACGGCAGGCCGGTGGAAACCGCGGTCGAGCCACTCCCATCGAGATCCAGCTCCACTCTGATATCGGTCTCCCTGGTCTTTCGCTCACATCTACCTTTTCTGGACAAACCCGCACCTCCTGATGTTAGTGTCTCAACCTTATATCCAACGACAGCGCGTGCTTCTCGAAACCCTCCAGTCGGGCCAACCGCCCGGCCACCTCGGCGTCCCCCTTGAACCCCTCTCCGGTGTAACTGACCACGTTCATGGTTCGCATGAAATCCCTCGGGCTCAGGCCGGAAAGCCTTGCCGCGGACCCTCCGGTGGGCAGTACGTGGCTGGGCCCCGCCAGGTAATCCCCCAGCGCTACGGCGGAGTAGGGGCCGACAAACACGCATCCCGCCGCGGTTATCTCACCCACCAGCTCCGACGCTCCCTCCACCATCAGTTCCAGGTGTTCCGGCGCCAGGCGGTTCAGGAACGATACCGCCAGTTGGGCCGAATCGCATCTGACCAGGTTGACCGTGCCCTCCTCCCCCGGTCCCGCGTCCAGGCCTTCCGAGAGGCCCTCCAGCACCCCACTGGCCGACTGCAGGACATCGGCTGACTCCGATACCATCACCGCTATCGCCTGCGGGTCATGCTCCAGTTGGGCCAGAACGTCCGCCACCGCGAACGAGACATCGGCCGAGCCGTCAACGTAGACCGCGATCTCGCTAGGCCCCGCCTCAAGGTCCGTCTTCACATTCGCCTTCGCATAACCATAGCCGGAGAACAACCTCTTGGCGCATGTCACGTACACGTTCCCCGGACCGGCCACCATCCGGCACTCTGGAACGGTCCCGGTTCCTAACGCCATGGCGGCGATCGCCTGCGCACCCCCCATACGGAAAACGCGGCAGTTCCCCACCAGCAGTGTTGCCGCCAGCGTCACGTTGTTGGACATCCCCTCCCTGTCGGGGGGTACCGAGAACAGTATCTCTTTCACCCCGGCCTCCCGTGCGGGCACCCCCGTCATCAGGACGGTTGAGGGGTACGGAAACCTCCCCCCGGGCACGTAGATCCCGACCGGATCCAGGAGTCGGTTGACCTCCCCCACCGTCACCCCCGGGCTTACCTCTTCCTCCCAGTCGGCCGGCAGGCCGCTACGGCGGGCGAACGCGGCGATCCTGCCCTCGGCTGACCGTAGCGCCTCGCGTGTCTCCTCGTCCAGGGTCTCCCAGGCCGCTTCCACTTCTCGGCGGGACACCTCCAGGTCCTCAACCTCCATCAGAACCCCGTCGTACTCGCGGGTCCACTCGAGGACCGCGTCATCCCTACGTTCGTAGACGTCGGTGATTATTGCCAGGACATCGTCCTCAATCTCTTTGCGCGCGGCTGAAGCTCTGCGGATCTTCTTCAGCGCCGCTTCCATGTCACCTTGTCTTGTTATCTCGAACGTGTTTATCATTAGAAAGCCTTACGTTTACAACGAAGTATAACCCAACGCGGCTGATGCCGTAACAGCGCACCGGGGGCCATATTGATAGACGAGGAAACTGATTGTCATTTCTGTGCCGAGGTGAGGGCGGTGGTGGCATGCTTTGGATGCGGCATCCCACTGTGCAACCTCTGCGTAAAGCTCGAGGACTACGGCTTCGGATGCGGCGGGGGCCAGATTCTAGCGTTCTGCCCCGACTGTTTCCAGGACCCCGGGGTCAACACGGTGCTCGAGTACCCCGAGCCTTAGTACCCCGTTCCATAAATACGCTTGCATTCGAACGTCGATGCACCCGCACCTGCTGCGTTCCGCTCCCTCGCGGTACTCACGGAGTACAGCTCGGTCGCGCGCCTTGCATGAGCGGCGCCTCGGCGCTCTCGATACGACACCGTATTTATGGAACGGGGCACTTAACCGGCTGGATGGGGTCCTAACCAGGCAAAACGCAAGATGCGGGCAGACCCCGGTTTAGATCTCCGGGTACTGGATTACCGCCGCGGACTCCCCCAGGAGAGACTTGAGCTTGCCCAGGACATCGCCGTCGGTCCCCACCGAGTATAGCTCCCCCAGCTTTACGGTGGCCATCTCCATGCCGTTCTCGTACAACTGAAGGCGCACCGGCAACTCCCCGGGGTGCTGCATCAGTACCTCCTTGATGTGCGAGGTCCTCTCCTCGGTGAACCTTGCGGCATCGATCTTCAGTATCAGGCGGATGGGTCGCATCGAGTTCCTGGGAAGCAGCCTCACCTCGTCCGCCAGTAGCTTTCGCGAGTTGTCGCGGAGGTCCGCCCTCCCCCTGACAAGCACTATGGCTTCCTCTACAAGGACGTCGGAGTACTTCTCGTACTTGTTATGGAACAGCAGCACGTCTATCGATCCCGAGAAGTCCTCCAGGGTAAAGCTGGCCCATGGCTTCCCCGCCTTGTCGTACCGCTTCTCCAGCCCGGTTATGAGGCCGCCGATGGCTAACATCGCCTTGTCCATGTCCGGTGATATCTGGGAGATCTCCAGGTCCGTGAAACCCGACAGCAGTTCCCTGTAGTCGGACAGCGGGTGGTCGCTGACGAAAACCCCCAGCATCTCCCTTTCCCAGGCCAGCAACTGTCTCTTGGGTATCTCGGTGTAGTCGTCGAGGAACCTGCCGTTCAAGCTTTCGTCCACCTCGCTGGAGTCATCGAACAGTGAGAACTGCCCTTCCTCTCTCTCTTTCCTCTTCCGCTGCGCGGTGCTAACCGCAAGGTCGTAGGTGGCCAGCAGCAGGCTTCGGTCCTCCTCAATCGAGTCGAACGCGCCAGCCTTTACAAGGCTCTCCATAGTCTTCTTGTTGGTCACCGATGGCGGGACGCGGTCGCAGAACTCCATGAAGTCCGCGAAATCACCGCCCTCGTCGCGGGCGCTGATTATCTGCTCAACCACCGCCGATCCGACGTTCCTCACCGCCGACAGCCCAAACAGGATATGGCTGTCATACGGGGTGAAGTAGCCGTCGCTCATGTTTATATCCGGCAGCCTGACCTCGATGCCCATCCGCCGGCACTCGTTGATGTACTCCACCAGCCGGTCCTGGTTGTCCATGTAGATGGTCATTAGGGCGGCCATGTACTCGGTTGGGTAGTGGGCCTTGAGGTACGCGGTCTGGTAGGAGACGAAAGCGTAGGCGGTGCTGTGGGACTTGTTGAAGCCGTAACCGCCGAACTTCTCGATCAGGTCGAAGACCCGGGTGGCGGTACCCTGGTCCACTCCCCTGTCGCAGGCGCCATCTATGAACTTCTCCCGGTGGGCGATCATTATCTCGGGCTTCTTCTTAGCCATAGCCTTCCTGAGCTCGTCGGCCTCCAGACCCGAGTAGCCGGCCAGCACCTGGGCTATCCGCATCGCCTGCTCCTGGTAGACGATTACCCCGTAGGTCTCTCGCAACGCCTCCTCCAGGGAAGGGTGTGGATAGGTTACCGTCTTTCTGCCGTGCTTCTGGTCAACGAAGACCTTGTGCATGTCGCTCGAAAGGGGCCCTGGCCGGTACAGCGCTATCAGCGCGATTATCTCCTCGAACTTGCTCGGCACCATGTCTCTCATCAATGCCCTCATCCCGGGGCTGGCGAGCTGGAACGTCCCCACCGTCTGGCCACTCTGTATGAGCTTGAACGTCTCGGGATCGTCCATTGGGATGCTGTCTATATCGAGCTCCTCGTTCCTTCTGCTGTTAATAAGGTTGACCGCGAGTTCCAGGAGGCTCTGGTTCCTGAGGCCCAGCAAGTCGACCTTCAGAAGCCCGAGGTTCTCGATGTTATACATGTCATACTGGGTCACGATCTCCGATTCGTCCCCGCCCTTGCGCTGCAGGGGTGTGTACCTGGTCAGTTCGTTGTCGGCGATGACGACTCCCGCGGCGTGGATGGTATCGTGCCTGACCAGGCCCTCCAGGCTCCGGGCGGTATCGATTATCTCGCGGACCTCCTTGTCGTTTTCGTAGGCGCCCCTGAGGTCGCTGCTCTGCTTCAGCGCCAGCTCGATGTTCATGTTGGGGTCCTCGGGGACCATCTTGGAGAGCGCGTCCATCCGGGCGTACGGAACGTCCATGACCCTGCCCACGTCCTTCACCGCCGCCCGCGTGTTCAGCCGGGAAAACGATATTATCTGGGCAACCCTGTCCTTCCCGTACTTGTTGGCGACGTACTCTATGACCTCCGACCGCCTGTTGTGGCTGAAGTCGATGTCTATATCGGGGAGCGCTACCCTCTCCGGGGTGAGGAAGCGCTCGAACAACAGCCCGTACTGGAGCGGGTCGATGGTGGTTATCCCCAAAGCGTAGGCGACCAGACTTCCGGCGGCGGACCCCCTCCCGGGCCCCACCTTTATCCCTTTCTCCTTGGCGTACTTGACGAAGTCCCACACGATCAGGAAGTAACCGGAGAACTTCAGCTTCTTTATGACATCCAGTTCCCTCTCCAGCCGCGCCGTGACCTCAGTTGACGGCTCGGGGAATCGCTCCCTTATCCCTTCGGCCGCCAGGTGGTCCAGGAAGGAGTCCAGGTCGTAACCCTCCGGGGGCTCGTAGCGGGGCAGGTACACTGTGTCCAGGGGGATCTCCACGTTGCAGCGCGACGCTATCTCGACCGTGTTCGCCAGCGCCTCCGGGAAATCGGGGAACAGGCCCGCCATCTGCTCGGGGGACTTGAGGTAAAACTCTTCGGTGGAGAAGCGCATGCGGGACGGCTCGGCAAGCAGCTTTCCGGTCTGTATGCACAGGAGGTAGTCGTGGGCCTTGCTATCCTCGGGCTTCACGTAGTGGATATCGTTGGTGGCCACCAGTGGGATGCCCTTCTTGCGGGCGAACTCCACCAGCATCGGGTTTACCTGCTTCTGCTCCTCTATCCCGTGGTCCATCAACTCGATATAGAAGTTGCCTTCACCGAATATACGCACGTACTCGTCGGCGGTGCTGGACGCCAGGGCCTCGTCGCCGGCCAGGAGGGCGGCGGGGATCTCCCCTTTCAAGCAGGCACTGAGCGCTATCAGGCCTTCGCTGTGCTGGGTGAGGACCTCCTTGTCGACCCTGGGTTTGTAGTAGAAACCCTCGGTGAAACCCCTGGTGACGATGCGCATCAGGTTCTCGTACCCGATGTTGTTCTCGGCAAGCAGGACCAGGTGGTTCGGCCGCTCCGGTGTTCCCCTCTCACGGGAGAGCCTCCCTCCGGGGGCGACGTATACCTCCGAGCCGAGTATGGGGCGAATACCGCATTTCAGCGCTTTCTGGTAAAACTCCAGCGCCCCGTACATGACCCCGTGGTCGGTTATCGCCAGGGAGTCCATTCCCATCTCCCGGGCGGTTTCAAGCGCTTCGCTTATACGGCAGGCACCGTCGAGAATGGAGTACTCCGTATGCAGATGGAGATGTGCGAAATCCTGGGACATACTATCCTCCCGGCTCCCTGGCCCGGCATTCCTATAATTCTTTAAGGGGCCGCCTTTTCCTTCAGTCATGATAAAGTCCCGGTAAGGAATCCGACACCGGCCGTGTAATTATTGTAACGGAAGCCGCTGACACAGGGAGGGCGAGCTTGAAACTGAGTTACAGCGCGATATCTTCGTACCAGACCTGCCCGCTTCAGTACAGGATCAGGTACGTCGAGGGCAGGCCGGCGCTACCCGGCCCCGCCCTTAGCTTCGGTCACAGCCTGCATGAGGCGCTGGAGTGGTTCTACTCCGTCCCCACACCTGATCCCTGCTCACTCCCCGACCTCCTGGATTACCTGGATGTGTGCTGGTCCGGCGAGGGCTACGACTCCCCCGAGGAGGAGGCGAAGTACTTCTGCCAGGCAAAGTCCGCCCTGGAGATCTACTATCGGAACTACGCGGGGGATTTCCGTATTCCCGCCGCGCTGGAGTACAAGTTCAGGATAGACGTCGGGTTCTGCGAGCTCTCCGGGGTTATTGACCGTTTGGACAAGGACCCGGAAGGCGGTTTCGAGATAGTCGACTACAAGACCAACCGCCGCCTACCGCCGGCATGGAGGCTCAAAGAGGACCTTCAGCTTCCCATCTACCACATTGCCACCGAGAGGATATGGGAGGTTGCCCCCGAGAAGGTCACGTTCCACTATCTGCTGATGAACCACCGCCACAGCCTGCAGGTTACGCCCGAGCGCGCGCGCCGGACGCTCGAGGTTATCGAGGAAGTGGTCCGGGGTATAGAGGCGGAGCGTTTCGAGCCCCGCAGGAACAACCTGTGCCCCTGGTGCGACTTCCTGGGGGAGTGCCCGCACACCAAGGGAAAGCCGCCACCCGCCCGCAGGCCTGCAGCACCGCCGCTGGACATCGGGCAGGCCGTGGACGAGCTTGTGACCACACACGAACAGGTCGCCAACAAGCTCTCCAGGATCGAGGGCTTCAAGAGGATTGTCGAGGGCTACCTGCACGAGCGTTCGCTGGAAAGAGTTGGCGGTAGCCGGGGCGTCGCCTACATGGATGAAGACGGCGTCCTTGCCTGGGGTGAGGCCCCCCAACTTGAGGGTGGACTTCAGTCCACATCTGGACCCCCCCCAACTTGAGGGTGGACTTCAGTCCACCTCTGGGACGACGCCGAAGAGCCGCGGGGCTATTGAATAACAGTAGAAAAGGAATAACATAACTACTCCGGAATAACCGGCCGTGTGTAGTCCGACGAACTCAAACAGGGGGCTGTTCTCAAGCAGATGATAATAGTAATGTCCTCGGGAGCGACAGGTGAGCAGGTCGAGAGCGTTATCGAGAAGGTCCACTCGTTCGGGCTGCGCACTCACCCAATATACGGCGTTCAGAAAACGGTCATCGGGATAATCGGCGATGAAAAGACCAGGGTCGTGGAGAACATGCAGGGCCTCCCGGGGGTGGAGAGCATAATCCCCATCCTGCAGCCGTACAAGTTCGCCGGCCGGGAGGCACATCCGGACCCCACGGTTATAGATGTAGGCGGGGTAAAGATAGGCGGCGTTGACGTGGCGGTGATCGCCGGCCCGTGCGCGGTTGAGAGCGAGGAGCAGTTGATGGAAATCGCTCCGAGCGTGAAGAAGAGCGGTGCACGAGTTCTCAGGGGAGGGGCATACAAGCCCCGTACCTCCCCCTACTCCTTCCAGGGCCTTGGCGAGGAAGCGCTGAAGCTGCTGGCCCGCGCCCGCGACGAGACCGGCCTTCCGGTCATCACCGAGGTAACCGACCCCCGCAACGTTGAGTTGGTCAGCACGTACGCCGACATCCTCCAGGTGGGAGCCCGCAACATGCAGAACTTCGTCCTGCTGACCGAGGTTGGAAAAAGCGGTCACCCGGTGATGCTAAAGCGGGGGCCCAGCGCCACCGTGAAAGACCTCCTGCTGGCCGCGGAGTACATGATCATCGAGGGGAACAGCGATGTCATTTTATGCGAGCGCGGTATTACCACTTTCGAGACCAACACCAGGAATACCCTCGACCTCTCCGCGGTGCCGGTTATCAAGCAACTCTCCCACCTGCCGGTAGTGGTCGACCCATCGCACTCAACCGGGCGTTCCTTCCTGGTTGAGCCGATGTCACTCGCCGCTGTTGCCGCCGGGGCGGACGGCATAATGGTCGAGGTCCACCCCGACCCGGACTCCGCCCTCTGCGATGGGCCACAGGCGCTCACCCTGCAGCAGTTCGACTCGATGATGGTAAAGCTGCGTGCTATCGCCTCCATCATCGGCCGCGGCGCGTAGAACTTCGAACACAAAGGGGTCTGAATGGGTCTGACACAAGCTTGTCAACCTGCCCTTCCCAATCCGCCTAACCCCATCCACGAAAAGGCAAGATTTAAGACCTGGTGACCCCATTTCTTGCCTATTTACCCAAATGCAACGATCTTGCCAATTGTTGGTAATATGGAAGTGCTTATTTTGAGCGCAGGAGCCTGAGCGCCTCGGTAAGGTCTTTCGGCAGCCCGGAGTGAAATTGAAGCGGCTCGCCGGTCTCAGGGTGGGTGAAACCGAGGCGGCATGCGTGCAGGAACTGCCGCTCGAGCCCCAGTTGCTTTCCAGTTCGCGCTCCGGAGTACTCCCGGTCGCCGACAACCGGGTGGCCTACGTGCGCGAAATGGACCCTTATCTGGTGCGTCCTGCCGGTCTCCAGTGAGACCTCCACCAGGTTGAACCCCTGGTTGAACCTCTCCTTGACCTCGAAGTGTGACACCGCGCGCCTACCGGCATTCCGTTCCACCGCCATCTTCTTCCGGTTCCCCTTGCTCCTGCCCATCGGGGCGTCTATCGTACCGCGATCCGCGGATATATCGCCGGAGACCAGCGCCGTATAAACCCGTTCCACCTGCCGGTCCTTGATCTTCTCCACCATCACGGTAAACGCCTCTTTCCTCAGAGCCACCGCGACCAGGCCGGACGTGTCGCGGTCCAGCCGGTGGAATATCCCCTGGCGCCCCATTCCTCCTACGCAAGACATCTCCGGGTACCGGTTGAGTAGCGCGTTCAGCAACGTGTCCTTCTGGTGGCCCGGCCCTGGGTACATGACCATTCCAGCCGGTTTGTCGATTACCGCCACCAAGCTGTCCTCGTGAACCACGTCCAGCTCTATGGGCTGGGGGATGACCTCCTCGGGGCGCCAGGATGGAAGCTTCCAGGTGATCTCTTCACCCGGGTCAACCCGGTGATTCTTCCTGGCGGGCCGGCCGTTCACCAGGACCAGCCCCCCGGTGATAAGTTGCTGTACCTTGTTCCTGGAAACGCCGGCGTGGGAGGAAACGAACCTGTCCAGTCTTATATTGCCGTCGCAGGGTTCGACCGTGATCGACCCGCCTCCGGCTTCCATCAGAGGGGCTCTCCCCTATCGCCGGCCGCCGGCAGTAGGCGGTATCGGAACAGCAGGGCCACCCCCGCCGCCAGGAAAAGGGCCAGGCTGACCATCTGGAACGTCAACGCGGCACTGGAAAGGGTGTGCTCGCGGAAGAACTCCATGGTGAACCGAATGACCGCGTACCCCATCACGAACAACCAGAACGATGTGCCTTCCCTCTCCCAACTATCCCTCTTCCACCACAGGAAGGCGAACAGGGCAACGTCCGCTATCAGCTCGTAGACCTGGGTTGGATGCCTTGGGCCCATCAGGCCTGTACTCGCCGGATACGTTATCCCCCACGGTAAAGAGGTCTGCTTCCCGTAGCAGCATCCGTTCAACAGGCAGCCTATCCTACCTACCCCCAGCGCAATGGGGACGCTCAGCCCGCCCAGGTCCATGACCTCCCAGAACCTCAAATGCCGCCATCTCCCCACTAGCAGGGCGAACACAAACCCCAGGAGGAGCCCCCCATAGAACACCAGCCCGTCCATGTTGACCTTCAGTATCTCGCCCTTGTGAGACATGTAGTACGACCAGTGCCCTATAATGTAGAAAATCCGCGACCCCACTATGCCACCGACGACCGCCGCCAGCAGCAGGTCCAGGATAACGTCAGGGTTACGATACTTCTCGGCAAGCCGCTGCCTGGCCACCAGGGTCGCAACTATAAACCCCAGCGCCAGGAAGACCCCGTAGGAGTAGACCGTCAGGTCCCCTATGTTGAACAGTACCCGGTGCATTTCCCGCAGGCCTCCTTTTACTCCCTCATCAGTTCGAGTGCGGTGCCGGCGACGAATATTATAACACCGGCTACTATGGCCACGTCCGCGAAGTTGAACACCGGCCACCAGCCCAGGTCGAGGAAGTCTATCACCTTGCCGCGGAAGAGCCTGTCGGTTATGTTTCCCAGGGCTCCGCCAATAACCAGGCCCAGGGCGATGAACGACCATACACCCTCCCGGTGGCGGGTGTAGTAAAACCAGGCCACCGTCAGCACCACTACCGCCAGCACGGCGAGAAACAGCAACTGCCCCTTGCCTTTAAGGATACCGAACGCCGCCCCGGTGTTGGTGGAGTAGGTAATAGCCAGCACGCCGGGAATGACAGTCACCGACTGCCCGGGCTCCATGAGCGCCACCACCAGTACCTTGAGAAACTGGTCAATGACAAGGGCGCCGGCGGCGGTCACCAGGAAAAACAGCGAGTTCCTCTTGCTCTGCGGTGTAGACACGTCTTACCGCTTGATCTCCTCGAGTGTGGCTACGCATCGCCGGCAGATGTCGGGCTGCTCCGGGTCGCTTCCCACCGTGGAGCTGTAGTTCCAACACCTCCGGCACTTCTCCCCGGCGGCCTTCTCCACCACCACCGTTACGCCTCCCGGGCCATCCTCCTGCCCGTCTGACCGCGTGCGATCCAACACTTCGACCTGTGAGACTATAAACAGTGCCGGCAGTTGCTCCTCCATCCCGGTGAGGAGCTCCAATAGCGTCCCTTCCGCGTAGACCCGAACGCTCGCCTCCAGACCGGTGCCCACCACGTCTTCCCGCCTTGCCTCCTCCAGGGCCCGATAGACCTCCTCCCGGACCTCCAGCAGGCGTTCCCACTTCTCCTCCAGTTGTACGTCCACGAGTTCGGGGTCGTACTCAGGCCAGGGGAGCAAGTGTACGCTTTTCTCCGCCCTCAGGTGCTCGGGTGTTGCCAGCATCGCCTCCTCCGCCGTGTGCGCCAGCACCGGCGCAATCATCGCGGTGAGCTTCTCCAGTATTATGAGAAGCGCGGTCTGGACAGACCTCCTCTCCCGGGAGTCGGCGGGGAACGTGTAGAGGCGGTCCTTCAGGATATCCAGGTATAGCGAGCTCAGTTCCACCGTGCAGAACAGGTGCAGTGCCTGTACCGCCTGGTGGAAAAGCCAGCGGTCCATCAGGGAGGTGACGTTCTCCACCAGGCGCTGGATTCTGCATATCATCCAGCGGTCTATCTCCTCCATCTCCTCGGTGGGGACGCCGCCTGTTCGCGGGTCGAAGTCGCTGATGTTCCCTATCAGAAAGCGGAGCGTGTTCCGAATCCGCCGGTAGCTCTCGGTGTTCCGGTCAAGTATCTCCCCGGAAATCGGCATGTCGCTGGAGTAGTCGGTGGTCGCCGTCCACAGGCGCAGTATATCGGCGCCGGACTTGCTGTATACCTCTCGTGGGTCAATGGCGTTGCCCAGTGACTTGGACATCTTCCGGCCGGCGCCGTCCACGGTGAACCCGTGGGTGAGAACCGCGTCAAACGGCGGCTTCCCCTCGACCCCCACCGAGAGCAGGAGGCTCGACTGGAACCATCCCCGGTGCTGGTCGCTCCCCTCGACGTAGAGGTCCGCCGGCCAGCGCAGACCCTCCCTCTTCCGAAGGACGGCCAGGTGGCTTATCCCCGACTCAAACCACACGTCTACGATGTCAGTTTCCTTCTCAAAGCCCTGCTCGCCGCACTCCGGGCAAGCGGTCCCCTTCGACAGGAACTCCTCCGGTTCCCGCCTGAACCAGGCGTCGGCGCCCTCTGCCTCCACCATCTCTATTATCGCCTCGAGGGTCTCGTCGGTAACTATTTCCTTGCCACAACTGCGGCAGTACAGCACCGGCAGCGGAACCCCCCAGGACCGCTGGCGGGATATGCACCAGTCGGGGCGACTTTCAACCATGGAGCCGATGCGGTTCACCGTCCAGTCGGGTATCCACTCCACGCCCTTTATAGCGTCCATCGCTCCCAGGCGCAGCGAGGGGCCTCCTTCCCCCTTGTCCAGGGCGATGAACCACTGGGGTGTCGCCCGGAAGACCACTGGCTCCTTGCAGCGCCAGCAGTGAGGGTACGGGTGGGTAACAGCTCCCGAAGCCAGCAGCAAACCCCTCTCCCTGAGGTCACTTATGATCTCGGGGTTTGCTTCCTCCAGGCTCATCCCCGCAAACTGCCCCGCCTCCCCGGTGAAGTACCCAACATCGTCCACCGGCATCGGGTCGGGCAGGTGGTACTCCAGTCCGGTCAGGTAGTCCTCCTGGCCGTGCCCCGGCGCTATGTGTACGCATCCGGTTCCCTGCTCCAGGGTCACGTAGGGGGCCAGAACCACCACCGAGTCACGCTCCACCCAGGGATGCCGGCAGTGAAGCCCCTCCATCTCCGGACCGGTGAACCTGTCGGTGACCGTGTACTCGCCTACGCCTATCTCCTCCATGACGCCATCGACCAGGTTCCTGGCCATGACCAGTATCTCCTCACCGGTGTCCACTCCGGTGTAAGGGAGCCGGGGCGAAAGCGCCACCGCCACGTTTGCCGGCAAGGTCCACGGTGTCGTGGTCCAGATCAATAAGGAGACCGGCTTTCCCGCCTGGGTCAGCGGAGGGAACTCCTCGGACATGGGGAACTTGACGTAGATCGAGTGGGACTCCTTTTCCTCGTACTCTAGTTCCGCCTCGGCCAGGGCGGTCCTACAGTTGACGCACCAGTGGATCGGCTTCCGGCCCCTGTATATAAGCCCCTTCCTGTACAGCTCACCGAACACCTCTACGTTGGTCGCCTCGTACGACGGCGCAAGCGTCAGGTACGGGTCTCCGAAGTCCCCCAGCACCCCCAGGCGCTTGAACTGTTCCCGCTGCCTTGCCACGAACTCCATGGCGTACTCGCGGCACATACCTCGAAGCTCGACCGTGTCGATATCCTCCCCCGGTCCGAGCCTCTTGGTAACCTCGTGCTCAATAGGCTGCCCGTGGCAGTCCCAGCCGGGAACGTAGGGGCACCTGAACCCCCGCATTGTCTTGTACTTTACGATGATGTCCTTGAGTATCTTGTTGTAAGCGGTCCCTACGTGGATATCGCCGTTGGCGTACGGGGGGCCGTCATGCAAGATGAAAAGCGGCCGCCCTTCCCCCTTCTCGAGGATAAGGTCGTAGAGGCGGATATCGTTCCAGTACTCCTGTATCTCCGGTTCCTTACGGGCGAGGTTTCCCTTCATTGGAAAAACCGTCCGGGGCAAGTTCAGAGTTTCCTTGTAATCCATTGTTGTTCCTCAAAATATAGCGGCGAATCTCGCCGCTTTTCCCAGCGGATTACCCTTTCTGACGGGCATCCACACACTTCTTCAACGTAACACTGAATCCGAAGGGGTGTCAATCAGCTGTTTCACTTATCAGCACCATACAGCAAGTACAGCCGTACCACGTTCATAGCCGCCATTGCCGCTATACTCCTTACCAGCCCGCGGTCACCGGGAAGCCTTCTTTCCCACGACCCGGCATCTTTACCGTCAGCCAGCGCCAGGCACAATGTCCCCACCGGCTTCTTCTCGCCTTCGTCACCCGGGCCGGCCAGCCCGGTGGTGGCGACCCCGAGGTCGGTCGAGAACCTCCGCCGCACCGACTCCGCCATCGCCAGGGCAACCCGCCGGTTGACCGTTCCTTCCCGCAGCAGTTCTCCGGGAAGCCCGAGTATCTCCATCTTCGATTCCTTGCTGTAGGTTACTGCTCCCCCCCGGAAAAAATCACTGCTCCCCGGCACGTTGGCTATGCGAGAGCAGACCATCCCCGCGGTCAGGGATTCGGCGACCGCCAGTGTTAGTCCGCGCTCACGGAGCAGCCTTCCCATCACGGCCTCCATGGCTTCATCGCCAAAGCTGTACACCAGCGGTCCCAGCCGCCGGGCCACCTTTTCCCGCTCCTCCATTACGAGGCCATCCGCCTCGTCACGGGATTTCGCCACCGCGGTAAGCTTTACCACTATCGGCCCACCTAAGTACCCCGTTCCATAAATACGCTTGCATTCGAACGTCGATGCATCCGCACCTGCTGCGTTCCGCTCCCTCGACGTACTACAGGAGTACGCCTCGGTCGCGCGCCTTGCATGAGCGGCGCCTCGGCGCTCTCGATACGACACCGTATTTATGGAACGGGGCACTAGGGCCAGGAACCCGTAACGCACCGGGCCCTTACCGATGAACTCTCCCAGTCTTTCCGCCACATCCGACTCCCCTGCCCCGAAGGTGTTTATCCTTAGGGTTACCGTTACCTCGCCTGACTTGAACCTGCTCCCGAGCAGGCCCGTGACATCGGAACTAAGCATACACTCCATCTCGCGCGGCAAGCCGGGCAGCGCTATGACAAGCTTCTCCTCCCGCTCCACGATAAACCCCGGCGCGGTCCCGCCTGCCGGTCCTATTTCCCGAGCGCCGCGTGGGATCAGTGCCTGCTTCAGGTTCTCCTCCGGCATCTCCATTCCCATCGACTCGAAGAAGCCGCGTATTATCAGTTCCAGGCTTTCTCGCCGCTCCAGTTCCCTGCCGGTGGCATGGGCCACCGCCTCCCTGGTAACGTCGTCGCTTGTCGGTCCGAGGCCCCCGGTGATTATTACCGCGTCACTGTCCTCCAGGAGGCCCCTCAGGGCTCCGGATATGGCCTCGATATCGTCGCGCACGGTTGCGTGTTCCCACACGTTCATTCCGATGGCCGAGAGGGCGGAGCCGATTGTTCGGAGGTTCAGGTCGGCGACCTCTCCCGCCAATAGTTCGTCGCCGACAGTGAGGACCGCGATTCGGGCGGAATTATCGGTCATGAGGCCTTAGCCCCGGTAGAGGGAGGATTGAATATCTCGCGGCGCGCCCGAAAGAGATATTCAATCCCCGAGTAGGCGGTTATCGCCACCATGAAGTAGACCAGTATCTGCACCCAGATGTTGTGGGCGCTTCCCGGGAAAAATATCAGCACTACCACTACGACCACCTGGGAGAACATCTTCACCTTGCCCGACCAACTCGCGGGGAACGTTATATTTCGCTTTGTGCCGACGAACCTTATACCGGATATCAGTAGCTCTCTGGCCACAACCACCGCGACGGCCCACCAGGGCAGTAGCTCGAGGTAAGAGAGGGTGATAAGCACCGGTATCATGAGCAGCTTGTCCGCCAGCGGGTCCAGGAACTGTCCCAACCGGGTCACCGCATCGTAGTTGCGCGCGTAGTAGCCGTCCGCCTTGTCGGTAAGCGCGGCGATGACGAACACGATGCCCGCCAGAACGTTATTTGACACCGTGCTTATCAACCGTGTATCGGCCAGCAGCAGCAGTATGATGACCGGGGCCAGCGCAACCCTGAGCGCGGTAAAGAGGTTGGCCGGGTTGAACCACTTCCCCCGGAGGGCAGCCTCCCATACTCCCACCAGGCCGTTATATCTCTCCGACAAGGTCAAGCCCTTCCTGCCCCACGATCTTTACCGTAATGAAATCTTGGTTTCATTGGGGGATTGATGGGGGCATCCTCAGCGGTAGTTGGTGAACTGGAGTGGAATCCCGAAGTCGTGCTCCAGCACCGAACTCATCGCTTCCTGGAGCAGGTCCTTGCTCTTGCTGCTAACGCGCACCTGGTCCTTCTGGACCGCGACGTTCATCTTCTTGTGGATGCTCTTGACGTACTTGGTTATCTCCCGCGCCCTGTCGGCGTCGATCCCCTCCAGCACGGCCGCCTCCTGCTTGACGGTCCCCTTGGGGCCGTCCGCTATCGCCTTCCAGGAGATCGCCTTCAGTGGCACCTTGCGCCTGGTCAGGCGCGTCTCAATGACCTCGATCATCGCCTTCAGGTGGTACTCATCCGAGGAGAAAACGGTCAAGCCGTCTTTGCCGCTCTCGATACGCGAACCGGTTCCCTTGAAATCGAACCTGTTGTCGATCTCCCTGCGGGCCTGGTTAAGCGCGTTGTCAAGCTCGGGCCTGTTGACCTTGCTGACTATATCGAACGAATAGGTCTGAGCGGCCACGCATTCCCCTACTCTCCGCCTGTTATCTTGAAGTCGTCCACCAGTCTCTTCATCTCCACCGACAGCCGGGCCAGCTCCTGTATGGAGGCTCTTACCTCCTCCATGTAAGCGGTCTGCTCATTCGCCGCGGCCGACGCCTCCTCGGTTCCAGCCGCCGCCTCCTCGGCAATCGCCGCGATATCGTGCGACGCCTTCACCACTCGCACCGAGCCCTCCCGCTGGGCCTCAGTCGCCTTGTACACCGACTCGGAACCATCGGCTATGTCCTCCACTATCTCGGCCACGTTGGTGAGCGCGTCCAGGGTCGATTGGATAACCTCCATGGAACTATCCACGATGGCCTTGGAGCGGTCCATCGCCTTGAGAGCCTTTGAAGTCTCGTTCTCGGTGTCTCGGACCATCTTGGCTATCTGGTCCGCCGCCTTTCGGCTTCCTTCCGCCAGGCTGCGCACCTCCACGGCCACAACCGCGAAGCCCCTGCCGTGTTCGCCGGCGCGGCTCGCCTCTATCGCCGCGTTTAAGGCCAACATGTTGGTCTGCTCAGAGATGTTGGTGATTACATCGACGATGAGCCCGATCTGCATGGACCGGTCCCCCAACCCCTGCATGATGCCGGTGACATCGTCCATGGCGTGCTTCATCTCGTGCATCTTGGTCGCGGCTTCTTCAGCGTTTATCGAACCGGAACGGGCGATCTCGTTCGCCTCCCTTGCGGTCTCCGCCGACGCCTTGGCCTGTTCGGCCACGCTGCTTGCCATGCTGGCTATCTCGTTCACTACCTCGGATGTCTCCTCCACCGCCCGCGCCTGGGATTCCGCGCCCTTTGATATCTGCTCCACGGTTGACGAGACCTCCTGGGTGGAGGCCATCACCTCTTCGGAGGACGCCGCCAGTTCCTCAGCGGTTGCACTGGCCTTGGCGGAGGAGTCGTGGAGTTCCCCTATTATTCGCCTGAGGCCGTCTGCCATCGCGTTCTGCGCCTCGGCAAGCCTCCCGATTACACCCGATGACTCCGCGCCGAGATGACGGGTCAGGTCACCCCCGGCAAGGGCGCGGGAGAAATCGATGACCGGAGCCAGGGATCGATCAATCGTGCGAAGGGTACTCCAGGCGAACATGATTACCCCGACGAACTCCACCAGGCCTACCAGCCCGGTTACCAGTATCACCAGGCGAAAAGTCATGTCTGTAAGGAGCAGAAGGAGTACGAGCACTATGGCCAGCACCGTGATACCGCAAACGGCCGCGTAGAACCAGGTCTTTGCCTTAATATTGACAGCGCCGCGTTTCAAGATAGGACCGTCCTTGGAGTATTATCCACCGAGGCTTCGTATCTTCTCCGCGACCTCGATCCCTGTCTCTTTCCCGGAGAAAAACGAAACCGATTTCTCGATATGCACAGCCAGCTCCGGCAACTGCGCCGAGCTCAGTTCTTCGGGAGTTGTTCCTATGAGTTCACAGTTCTTCTTCACTGTTGCCTTTGCTATGAACTCGCCCACGGCGGTTGACAGCGCTTT
>JAHIPE010000239.1 GCA_018894655.1 Actinomycetota bacterium | reverse complement strand
CCTGGTACTGGCAATCCTGTTCGGGGTATGCGGCATCACGTTCATGGCGCTCATGAACTTCAACGTGTTCAAGGAGTACTTCCAGGGGGAGGTCTTCATCTGGATCCTGCGGGGCGGGATCATCCTCTTGATCATATCCATGGTTGTCTACTTCGTGATGAGGGAGAGGTCACACCGAACGTACGCCGAGGGCATCTTCGACAGGATTGTAGAGGCCAACTACCGCCTGAAACTGCTCCTGGACGCGGGGCGCGAACTGGGGTCCACGCTCGACCTCGACCAGATACTGGAGCAGATCCTTGGGTACGCGCTGGCCGAGGCCAAGGCGGATATGGGAGCCGTATACCTCTGGGAAAAGGAAGCGGACGTCTTGAAACTGGCGGTGTCCAGGGGCGTTGATAAGCACAAGGTGATGTTCAAGGAGTTCCCGATGGGGAAAGGGCTGATGGGGGAGGCGGCAAGCCGGCGTGAGATCACAACCGTCGATGACACGAAAGAGATCGACGAGAGGGACAACGTCTTCTTCGGAGCGGCACAGCCCGGCTCGCAGGTGATAGTACCGCTGTTGTCCCGGGAGAAGTTCGTGGGCGTGCTGGTGATAGGCTCCGAAGAGGCCCACGAATACACCGTGGAGGTGCGGAGGCTGCTCGAGGGCCTCGCGGAACTGGCCGGCCTGGCCGTAGCCAACGCGGAACTCTACCGGATAGCGCGCAGGAGCCTGGACGCGCTATCAAGGCAGCGGGGGGTCACCGGGTCGGTGCTGGACGAGATGGTGGCGGGGGTCATAACCTCCGGCAAGAACGGGCGGATCGACGTGTTCAACCGGGAGGCGCAAAGGCTGACGGGGTACTCGCTCAGTGAGATGGCACAGGCGCGGCTGCGGCCTGATACGAATCTGGAGGAAAACCCGCTGGGGCCGCTGGAGCACGGCATGCTAAAGGTCATAAGCTCACCCGAGGTGTCAAAGGAGGGTGAGGCCCTTATCATGAAGAAGGACAGGACCGTCCTCCCCGTGAGCTACCGTATATATCCCCTGGTAAGCGGCGGCGAGATCGAGGGGGCCGCCGCGGTGTTCATGGAGGCGGTGACTGATGCCGGTGACTCCCCACGGAAAGACGGCGTGGACTACCAGGTGCTGCTGCGTTCCCTCGGCGCCAGGATAGAGAGACTGTACACCCACCCGCTGTCCCGGGTGATAGAGAGTGTGCGCCGCATAGACGCGGACGAGTGGGCGCAGAGCAAGGATGATGTGGTCAGGACGCTGGAGGCCGGCTCGTCGGCCCTCCTGGAGTTGCTGGAGGATATCGAGGGCTACCTCAACTGCGTAACGGTGCGGGAGTGGGACTCTCCAGGGGAGAACGACCTGGGGGAGATAGTGACGGACGTTGTGGCGAATATCCTGAGGCCGCCGGAGCACGCGGGCACGTCGGTGGTTGCGAAGCTGGCGGGAATACCGAAGGTGTTCGGTTACGAGCGGATGGTCAGGTTGGCCCTCGAGGAGGTCATTGAGAACGCGGTCATCGCGGCCGACGAGGGTGGGAAGAGAGTCGAGGTGACCGGCCGTGAACTCGAGGGCATGGTGCGCCTGGAGGTAAGGGACAACGGCCCCGGGGTGTCCACCGAAACGGTGGAGTACATGTACCTGCCTTTCTTCACTAACAGGGAGGGCAGTCCCGGCCTGGGCCTCTCCACGGCCCGCAGGGTTATGTGGCGCCTGGGAGGACGCGTAGGAATAGAGGAGGGCACGGGGGACGGCGCAATGTTCTTCCTGGAGTTCCCCACTAGCCCCAGGCCCATAGCCCAGGACGGAGGATAGGCGCGTGCTGGTAGCGGTAGTCTCGGACACGCACCTGCTGGGGAGGCCTGTCCCGGAGCACGTGATGGACGCGTTGCAGGGTGCCGATCTCATCCTGCACGCGGGGGACATCCTGGAAATGGCGGTTATAGAGCAACTGTCGGAGGTGGCCCAGACCGTTGCGGTCAAGGGGAACATGGACCAGGGAGATGCCGCTCGAACGCTTCCCGCCAAGCGCGTACTCGAGATCGAAGGCTTCAAGATAGGGCTTACCCACGGCTACGGCCCTCCATCGCGGATTACCTGGAAGGTGGGAGCGCTTTTCACCGGTGTCGACT
>JAHIPE010000238.1 GCA_018894655.1 Actinomycetota bacterium | reverse complement strand
TTCGTGTTCGGCCACACCCATCGTCCGGGAATGGGAAAACTGCCGGATACCCACGTGACGGTGGCCAACTCGGGCGCCTGGGTCAGCAACGACGAGGACGTCCCCGCCATGACCTGGCTTGAACTCGAGCACGACGTGAAGCTGTACAGGCTCGCCGACGATGATGCCGAACTCATGTACAGCCAAAGCATATGAACCGTACTGCCCCCTGCGAAAGGAGTGCCGCCAATGGAGTGCCAGAACTTTGAAGCGAACCTCGCTCGCTGCAACTGCACCTACGAGCCGTGCAGCAGGAAGGGGCTGTGCTGCGAGTGCCTCAAGTACCATCTCTCGCTGGGAGAGCTGCCGGCTTGCGCCTTCCCCGACAACGTGGAGAAGACGTTCGACCGGTCGATAGCCAAGTTTATCAAGGTCAACAAGTAGCCCCCCATCCTGGCCTTCCCCTCGCCGGGGGAGGATTCCCTATCCCTCCTCCCCCTTGCGGGGGGAGGATTGAGGTGGGGGCAAAAAACGTCGCGCCTGGCTCCCGGGCCCGGCGCGACGCCCTCTCCCTTAGTTATCCGCCCCGCCGCGGCCAGCCGCCAAGCGGAGCTAGCAAAATCATATTAGCAAAACAAGCTAACCCTGTCAAGCCCCTTTCCCCAGAAAAAAACTGTGGGGGTCGAACATCCTCGCGCTCCGGAGCTCGCCCTGCGTGGGGGGGTCGATTCGCTCCAGTTCCGGGGCCACCTGGAGGTCCCACCCGCAGTTCTCCTTGATGGCCGCCAGGTCCGCCTCACGATCACCGCTATCGGTAGGGAAGTAGCCGGTCAGCACCAGTTCCCCGCCGCGTTTCTCCATCAGCCCCCTGGTGGTGACCACCGCCGATATCTTCTCCCCCGGGCAGGTAATGTAAGGGACCTCCTCCACCAGCCGGACCGGCAGGTGGTCTATTAGTATGACGACCTCCCTGGCGCCCGCCGCCACGTCCGCCGCACCGCCCGACCCGACCAGGAGTAGCTTTTGCTCCGGCACCGCGGTGGAGTTCACGTTGCCGCACCGGTCCACCTGTCCCGCCCCCAGCGAGCCGATGCACCTGTTGCTATCGGCTCCCACCAGGGACCCGAGGACGTCGTTGATATCGGAGAGCATCCTGCAGTTGGGGACGTTGCGCAGGTTGAAAATGTACGGGTCGGCAGGCTGGGGGCTGTAGCCGTAGAAACCAATCTCGGCCATCAGGTCCACGTCATGGCCTTTCTCCATCAGGTCGTAGTAAGCCAGCCAAGCGGACAGGTTGGAGGCGCCCACCCCGGCAAGGATCGTCCGGTAGCCGTTCTCCAGCGCTTTGCGCTCGATAACCCGGGCTCCCACCGCCACCATCATCTCGACCGGGTTGTACTCCGGCCCCGGGCTCACGTCCTCGAGCGCGTCCTCCAGCTCCGACCTCCAGGAGTCCGGCGCCGACTTCCCCTTCAGGTACCAGATCCTCTCATGGCCGAGCCGGGCGAGGTACTCCTCCTGGTCGGCGCAGCCGAATACCCACTCGTGGAGCCACGCCGCGAGCTTCTTCTCATCCCTGCACGTCTCGCGGAGTTCCACCAGGAACTCCCTGTCCACCTCGTACCCCATGAACTCGCCCTCGAGGCCGAAGTTGGACATGCCGCCGGGGTGGGTACCCATTGGCGCGACCGACACCGACCTCACCAGGTAGGAGGGGACCTTGACCAGGTGGCTGTAGCGCCGGATAAACTCGGGGGAGACTATCTTCTCGACAGTCACCAGGGCGCCTTCCCCGGCAGCCCGCGCGGAGGTGGCGTTCTCGGCGTACGGGGGGGAGCAGATGACGTTCCCCGCCGGGTCGGACGCCCAGGCGTGCAGGATGGTTACGTCCGGCTTCAGTGCCCTTACCATACCGATGCCGCCGTCGTCGGGCGTATCGGCTACGTAGTAGTCGTCGCCGTTATCCCGCTCCATGGTGGTCCCGGCAAGAGACTTCGCCGGGATGAACTCCATGCCCATAGCGCCGGCCAGCAGCCTCAGCGAAAACGTGAGGATGGTCCAGTTCTCCATCTCGACAGTCCCCTCCCGGTACGCCTTCTGGTAGACCGGGTTGGGGCCGGGCATCGGGTAGGAGTCGCCGTAGAACGTGGCTATCGCCTTCTTCACCAGCCCCTCGGTGAACAGAGACACCATGGTCCCGGTAAAACCAAGGGTGCTCACCGTGAAACCGGGGTCCTTGCCCCGGAACCGGCGGGCCAGTTCGTTGATTGCCGCGCAGGAGCGCGCGTAGCAGTGAGCGATGTGGAGGTGCATGCCCGGGCGGACGAACCTCTCCACCGCCTCGGAGAGAGGCATGACCTTGTTGACCTCGAGGCCCGAGTGGGATATCTCCACACTTCGCCTGACGATTTCCTCGAACTCCCCGAACATAGTTACCTCCCGGCGAGACGGCTGGTATGCGGACTCCTGGATTTTACCAAAGTCCGCATCTACGTACCGCGAACGGGCGTCGCGGCTCAAGTTCAAGGGGGTGGCAGGCGTGAAGCCTCCTCGAACATCGCGACCATCCGCCTCGACACGGCATCCCAACTGAGGTGCTCCTTGACCACTTCCCTCATCTCTACACCCCTGAGCTTCAGTTCGCGGTCGGGCATTTCGAGCACGGTCCGGCAAGCCGCGGCGATGCGGGCTACGATCTTCTCATTTGTCCCCAGCAGCAACGCGTCGGCCTCGCGCCCCCAGACCTTCCGGACGGGCTCCAGGGCCGCCTCCAGGCCCGAGTGATAGGTGGCGATAGGCACCACGCCGGCCGCCATCGCCTCGGTGGCGACCATCCCGAACGCCTCGGGGGCCAGCGAGGGAACCAGCAACGCGCGGGCGTGCGGCAGCAGGTATCTGTGCTCCTCCGGTATCAGGTAGCCGGTGAAGACAACCGAATCCCTTAAGTCGGAGTCGCGGCACAGTCGCAGGTACTCATCGAGCATTCCACTGCCCGCCAGTTCATCGAGGAACGTGAGTACCGGAGTAAACAGGGGACCGCTCCGCGTGTACTCCCTGTTGCCGTACTCGCAGAGACTCTTGAGCCTCCTTACGTCGCCCTGGT
>JAHIPE010000237.1 GCA_018894655.1 Actinomycetota bacterium | reverse complement strand
CTTGCCGACAGCACCGAGCCTCCTTCCCCGGTGGGGTCCTCGTCCTCCCCCGCCCGGGGCACGTAGCCGTCGTAGGCGGTAAAAGCGTCTCCCTCCCTCGCCCGGCGCGCCTCGAGCCCGCGCTCGAGGTTCTTGAAGCACGAGGCAACCGCCTCCTCGGGGTTCTCTACACCCCCCGCGACACAGAGCCGCCAGAGCCACCACCCTGTCGGGTCAATTGAGCGTTCGGGCTGGTGGGGCGCGAAAGACGCCGGGTCGGGGAGCCATTCTAGGAAGTCGGCTACATCGCCCTCGCGAGAGCCGGCGAGGATGCGGTAGGCGGACAGGAGGGCGGAGCTTGGGAACGCCTCCCGGTCGTCGATTATGTCCCTGCAGCTATAACTCAGCGTGACGATCCCCCTCAGCCGGGAAAGGAGTAACGCGAACTCCCTGTTTCTCCTGGCAAGGCGACCCGCACCGGTGGATAGTTCATCCGACATCCTGCCCCGCTCGCCGTCGAGCAGTATCGGGTCCTGGTTGCCCGCGCCCGGAAAGCGGCCGTCATCAAGCCCCACTATAAAGGTGTGGGCGCGCCCCGAATGGCCTCCGGTACTCCAGGAGGTGACGTACATACACCCCGGCCTTGGTCCCTGGCCCCCGGCGTGCGATTCTCCGGCAAGCTCCGCCAGCCACACCTGTGGCTTCAATCCCGCCGCGTCCTCTTCACGCACACAGTCGGCGAGTTCCCGTATCTTCTCCAGCAGGAACTCCCTTGAGTACTCGTCAAACCGGCCGGAGCACCGGGCGCGCTTCTCCAGGAACGCCGCCGCCCCGTCCAGTGCGGCGGCCTGGCCGTTTTCTTCATCCGACGCCCATTCCAGGAGGTCGCGGGCCAGATCCCGTACCTTTCTCAATCGCTCAGTCCTTCCCGAGGCCCGCTCCTCGAGACGCGCAACACTCCTGCCTAGCACCTCGAGATAACGCTCGCGCCCGCCGCCGATCGGCAGCGCCTTAAGGAGCGCCCCGAGTCGCGAGGGCGGTGGCGCCTCACCGGCGGCTCCCCCGACCTCAAGGAGGTCATCCTCCACCATTCGGACCAGCACCGTCTGGGCGAAATCCTCGTTTATCCAGGAGAGCCATGAGAGGAGGGCCCGCGCCGGGCGCGAGTATCGCACCGGGATCCCTTCGGCGAACGTCACCGGCACCTCACCCGCTTCGTCCGGCTCGAGGCGGCAGGCGAGTTCGTAGACCAGCGGTACGTACGTGGTGGTGTCGGTGTGGATGAGTTCGACCTCGTCCAGCGGTATCCCACCCTCCGCGCACCGCCTGAACACCTCGCGTACCTCGTTCACCTCTCCGGTGGCACGGAATATCCGCGCGGTTCCGTCCCCCGCCGGCACGGGCGCGGCTGTTGGATCCAGCACCCAGCCCAGCAGTGCGGCGTCGGTGTTCCCCTCGCGGGGCGGCTGGTCCACCGGCAGAACCACCCTGCTCTCCTTCGGAACCGCACTCCAGAAGGCGCGCTCCAGCCCCTTGAGCTCAACCTCCATGTCACCGGGCAGTATCACCAGTGCCCCGCCGGCCGCAAACCGCTCCCCGGCAAAGCGCCGGGTTGCGATAGCGAGGACCCCGGCGTAGTCAACGAGGCCGCGCGCGCTTGTCTCCTCCTCGTACTCCCTCTGAAAGTCCCGCACCTGACGGCCCTTTTGCTCGACCTCGAACTTCCCCGCTTCCAGGTTGCCCGGGGCAAGGCCCGCAAGCCGCAGGTCGTTGATCGAGCCGAGGACGGCCCTGGTGAGCCCGTGGCTCGCGCCCAGCCCCGAGAGGTACCCGTCACCGGTATCCCGCGAACGCTCCAGGATGCCGGCGAGGATGACCTCGGCTCTTATCCCGCGGATGTACTCGAGCCCCAGCCGCGCCATCTCGGGATGGGCTACTTCCAGGGCCATGCTCCCCAGGGTCATTACCCGGACGTTAACCAGCGGCTGCCCCGAGCGCGCCACCGAGCCCTGCCACTGGAACCCCACCCGCAGTGACGGGGCAATGAGCCACTTCTCATCAAGAACGCGCCGGCGGCATAGCTCGCTCAGCCCGCCGGTCAGCCGGTTCAGATCAGCATCGGGCACCTTGTCGGTCCTTTCCCTTGATTGGTTTCTTCTTATAGCCCGGCGGGCGGTCATCCTCGCCGTTGGGGCAGGCGCAGCCCAAGCATAACATCGCGCAATGACATTACCCGGACCGCTTGGTGGAACCGCGGGCGTTTACCCCGGGGAAGCCATCCCCACTATTCCCAGGACAATCGCCGTCAGCGAGGCGCCCGCGAACATCCAGAGCCCGACCCCGGGGGAGACGGGCTGCATCTTGGTGTAGACCATGGCGATGTTTATCGCGGCCACGGCGGTCGCGGCGACCCCGAACAGGAGGGTGATTATACCGCCTGCCCTGCTCCTGAAGAGGAGCACCAGCCCGCCCACGGTTATCAACACACCCAGAAGCATCGCCGGGAACCCGGTGAAAAAAATAAGGCCCTCACCGGTTATGACGATATAGAAACCTCTTGTCGAGAACCCCGAGGCGGAGGCGCCGTTTATCATCATCGACCAGCCGGTGGCACCGTAGCCCATGACCGAGACCCACGAGAGGAACGCCGACGCGGCGACCACCGCTCCCATTAACATCGTTATAACCCCGAGCACCGCTGACCCGTAACCGGCCCCGGCCGCCCCGTATCCCGGTTGCGCCGCGTACGGGGCGCCGTACCCCGCTGCCTGCTGCCGGTACGGTTGGACCGGCATCTGCGTCGTCGGCTGCACCGGCGGCCGGTAGACCTGCGCCGTCGGAGGCGCCTGCGCCGCGTACCGTTCCATGGGCGGAGCCTGTGGCGGTTGCGGTTGCGGTGCAACCGGTGGCCGTGTTGCCTGCGGTTGCCATCCCGTGGGCGTTGGCGGAGCCTGCGGTTGCTGTCCCGCGGCGGGCGTCTGCTTCTGTGCCGCGGGCCTTACCTCGGCACCGCAACTGGTGCAGAAGCGGAGCCCCCTCTCTATCTCCTTGCCACAGTTCGGACAGATCATAACGCCTCGCTCTCCCGGAGTTTGAAGCAGCGCCGGCCCCGGCCGGCCTTTCACCGGGATCCGCCCGGTATCTCCCTATGATGGTAATAGCTGATAATATGATCCCCGCGGCGCTCTATATCACCGCGCCTATCGAGTCGTGCCCCCCGATGCGGTCGTTCCAATAGACGGAGCGCTCGGCTATGACCGGGTGGTCGGCGGTCACCTTGGTGGACACGTCCCACTCGCCGGGGACGGTCACTCCCACGTCCACGCTCCGCCGGGTGTGCGGCTCCAGTTCCAGCGTCGGGCCGGCCACCTCTCCCGCGCCGGTCATGAACGAGAGCTGGGCGGTGGTCTTCTCGTCGCCGGGGTTCTGTACCAGCACCCAGGTCTCGAAGCCTCCGTTGGTGGAGCCCTCGGCCAGGTACCAGACCGACGAAGGCGCGGTCACCCCTATCGAGTCGTGCCCCCCGGTCCGGTTGTTCCAGTACATCGCCCGCTCCGCTATCACCGGGTGGTCGGCGGTCACCTTGGTGGACACGTCCCACTCGCCGGGGACGGTCACTCCCACGTCCACGCTCCGCCGG
>JAHIPE010000236.1 GCA_018894655.1 Actinomycetota bacterium | reverse complement strand
TTCTCCAAGCAGAAGCCAGAAGGATACTGGATCGAAGAGGTAGAGGCCGATACCGAGCTCTCGTGCGAGTACATCTACCTAATGCACATGTTCGACGACATCGACGAGCCGTTGCAGCAGAAAATCTGCAATTACATCCTGGCTTCCCAGAAGAACGATGGATCCTGGCCCCTGCACCGCTCGGGCGCGGGGAACCTGTCGACGACCATCGAGTGCTACGTCGCGCTTAAGCTCACCGGCAACGACCCGGAAGCCGAGCACATGCAACGGGCTCGTGATTTCATCCTGACCCATGGCGGTCTCTCCCAAGCCCGGGTTTTCACCAAGATTCACCTCGCCCTAATGGGGCTCTACCGCTGGGAGGGCACACCCTGCCTGCCAGTCTGGTTCGTCCTCCTGCCGCCCTGGTTCAAGTTCAATATCTACGAGATGGCGAGTTGGGCCCGCTCCTGCGTTGTACCCCTCTGCGTGGTCCTGCACCACAAGAAAGAGTTCCCCCCGAGGAATATCGTGGACCTGGACGAGCTCTATGTGGAGGGCCGGGAGAACGTGGACCACTCATACCATTACCAGCCGGGAGACGGTTTGGGGAACTTCTTCGTCTTTGCCGACCGAGTACTGAAAAAAATGGAGCGTCGTCGGATGATCCCCTTCGCCGGGCGCGCCCTGAATTACGCCGAGCGCTGGATCCTCGAACACCAGGACGACCCCGGCGACTGGGGCGGCATCATCCCGGCCATGCTGTACTCGGTGATCTCCCTGCACGTCGCTGGTTACTCGCTCGACGACCCCGTCATCAAGAAGGGCCTTGAGGCCATCAAGCGCCTGGGCATCGAGGACGGTGACCAGTGGCGGCTACAGCCCTGTAATTCGGCGGTCTGGGACACCGCCCTCACCACCTGGGCCATGCACGAGTCAGATGCCCCCCAGGATGACGGGCGCCTGCGGAAAGCCGCCGAATGGATGCTCCCGCGGCAGATCCGCCGCTACGGCGACTGGGCAGTGAAGAATAGAACCGGCCGTCCAGGCGGCTGGTGCTTCGAGTTCGACAATGACTTCTACCCTGACAACGACGACACGGCAGCGGTAATCCTCGCACTCAACGGCGTGCGGATGGACGAGAAGGAATCAGAGAAGAAGGCCACCATGGAGAAGGGCCGCGAGTGGATTCTCAGCATGCAGTGCCAGGGTGGTGGCTGGAGCGCCTTCGACCTGGACAACAACCTCCATCTCATGAACAAGATCCCCTTCGCCGACCACGGCGCCATGCTCGACCCCACTACCGTAGACATTTCCGGCAAAATCCTCGAGATGCTGGGGAACTTCGGATACAAGAAAGACTCCGAGCCGGTACACCGCTGCATCGAGTTCATCCGCAGCGAGCAGGAGTCCGATGGCTGCTGGTACGGCCGTTGGGGTGTGAACTACATCTACGGCACCTGCGGCGTGCTCGGCGGGCTCCAGAAGGTGGGTGAGGACATGCAGGCACCCTACGTCCGCAGGGCCGTCAAGTGGCTCGAAGAGCACCGGAACCCCGACGGCGGCTGGGGCGAGAGCCCCGACTCCTACGTGGACAAGTCCCTGCGCGGCCGGGGCGTGAGCACCTCCAGCCAGACCGCATGGGCTCTCCTTGGCCTCATGAGCGCCGACGAAACCGAATCCGATCCCATCAGGCGCGGCATCCAGTACCTCCTGGACCGCCAGGAGGAGAACGGGGAGTGGATCGAGGATGAGCATACAGGCACCGGTTTCCCGGGACATTACTACCTGCGATACCACGGCTACCGAAACTGCTTTCCCCTCATGGCCCTCGGCCGTTACCGCCGCTTCATTAAGAATAAGAAGCGTTGAGTACGTTAGTTCTGCACTTCGCCAGAGGAAACCGCGCGCCTACTCGGTTAGACATCGCGTCAACAATGGTAATATTGGAATCGAGATTCAAATGGGAAATATTGGATAGGAAATACGGGTCAATGGCTCTGTCGCTAAGCACGCAGTTGAAGATGTTCCGCTATATCATGAAGCAGCGGATGCGGGGCATTGAGAAGTATCCCCTGGTCCTGATGCTCGAACCTTTGTTCGCCTGCAATTTGAAATGCGCCGGCTGCGGAAAAATCCAGTACCCCCCGGATATTCTCCGGAAGCGAATGACTCCCGAGGAGTGCTGGAAGGCGGCGGAGGAATGCGGCGCTCCGGTGGTCTCCGTGGCGGGAGGTGAGC
>JAHIPE010000235.1 GCA_018894655.1 Actinomycetota bacterium | reverse complement strand
CTACAAAGGCGAGTTCACCCTCGAGCCGCACTCGCGGTTTACCCTGGACGTCTCAACCGTTCCAGGCTTCGAGGAGGCGGACTTCTCGGTCAAGGTGGAGGCTGAAGCGCCGGTGGTGGTGGAGCGCGCCATGTACTGGGATGACGGGGATGGCAACTCCGGCGGCCACGACTCCCCCGGGGTGGCCGCGCCAGACCGGTGCTGGTACCTGGCGGAGGGCTACACCGGCGGGGGGTTCGACACGTTCGTCCTGATAGAGAACCCCAACCCGCAGGAAGCCCGGGCGAGGATGGACTACATGCTCCCGAACGGTGAGTGCGTGACGAAGTATTACGACCTCCTTCCCTACAGCCGGAGAACGATACACTTGAACGAGGTGGAGGGCCTGGAGGACACAGACGTCTCGGTGAGGGTGAACGCCGACAGGCCGGTGGTGGTGGAGCGGTCCATGTACTTCGGCTATTTCGGAATAGACGAGGGTTCCAACTCCACCGCTACCACGTCCCTCGACAAGACATGGTACGTGGCGGAGGGTTACACCGGGGAGGGGTTTGACACCTACATCCTTCTCATGAACCCGGGTGACGCCGATGCCGGGACCGTTCTCAGGTTCCTGCTGCCCGGGGGCGGGGAGAAAAAGGTCGAGGTAACGGTGCCCGCCCACTCCCGCCGGACGGTCAAGGTGAACGACGTGAAGGGGATGGAGGGGCAGGAGTTCTCCACACTGGTATCGAGCGGCCAGCCTATCGTCGTCGAACGGGCGGTGTACTTCAGCTTCGGCTCGCGTGATGGGGGGCACAGCGCCCTCGGGGTGCCCGCCCCCGCTACCTGTTGGTACTTCGCCGAGGGATGTACGAGGTAAGGTGAATCCGGTGGCTGGAACGTGGCCCACAAAACCTAGAGGGGCCTTAGCCGCCGTGGTGGCCGCGGCGCTGATTCTGGCCGCCCTGCCGCTTGCCGCCGGCGCTCCGTCCGCCCGCGCCGCGACTTTCCCCGACATCGGGGAGGAGCCCGTGGAGATCCAGCAGGCCATTGATTACGTGGCCGAGAAAGGCTACATGAACGGCTCCGCCGAGGGGACCTTCTGCCCCGACGGCCCGGTGCTGCGCCTGGAGTACGCCTACGCGCTGGTCCGGCTGTTCGGGAAAGACGGCGAGCAACCCGATCCCGGTATCGTCTTCACGGACATGGATAGCTCGAGCGAGGATTTCCGGTACGCGAACCTGGCGGTGAAGCACGGGTACGTGGGGATCCCCGGCGGGGGGTGCTTCGGCCCCAACGAGGCGATCTCCACCGCCGGCGCCCTGGAGGGGCTGGTCCGAGGCATGAACCTGGGCGTACCGGCGAATGAGGCCCAGGGCATCTATCCGAAGGCCCCGTCGTACACCGGGTACACGGTGATGGCGCACGACCTTCACTTAAAGCACCGGGATACCCGCGCCTGGCCGACCGACACCTACCGCAGAGCCGAGATGGCGTTCAGCCTGGAGGCGGCGGATAACGTCGACGAGTGGCGGGTGCAGTACGTGGACGACACATTCGACTGGCTCCGGTGCCAGACGCCGCTCATGGGCAGCCAGCGGGAGAAGGCGATATCAAGCGCTTTCGCCAAGATCGGCTACCCGTACGTGTGGGGAGGGGAGTCCGACGCGGAGTACGGGTACGACTGCTCCGGCCTGGTCTACTACGTGCTGGGCAGCAGGCTGGGGTACCCGATGATGCGGGTCGCCGACGACCAGGCGAAGGACGAGCGTTACCCGGTGGTGCCCAGGGAGGGGCTCCTCGCCGGGGACCCGATCTTCTTCTTTAGCAGCGCCACCGAAAATCCGTCAGGGTACGTGGGCCATGCCGGGATGTACATAGGGCGCGACCTCTTCATACACTCCACCGGAAGCAACGCCGGGGTCAGCGTGGACCGGCTGACCGGGTACTGGGGTGAGCAGTTCGCCTGTGGGAAGCGGGTCATCGGCGAGAAGGAGCCGGATTCGTTCGACACATTCATACTCCTCTCCAACCCGGACGGGAAAGCCGCCGAGGCCGAGCTTACCTACATGCTTCTCGACGGCCGGCGGATCACCCGCCGGGAGAAGCTCGACCCGTACAGCCGCAAGACGGTGAAGGTCGACGATACGCTCGTCAACCAGGAGGTGTCCATCACCGTGGAGGCCTTGAGCGGGCAGGTGATAGCCGAGCGCTCCATGTACTTCCATTACCTGAGGAAGTACCCGGGCGGACACGTCAGCCCCGGGATATGCGAGCCGGCCCGGACCTGGTACATGGCGGAGGGGTGCACCGCGTGGGGCTTTGACACTTACCTGCTCATCGCCAACCCGGGAAGCGAGGCCGCCGATGTCACCGTGACGTTCATGAGCGACTCCGGCGGCACGGTGGACGTTAAGTGCGTGGTGGCGCCGTTCTCCCGTTACACCGTGGAGGTCGACTCCGTTCCCGGGATGGAGGCCCGGGAGTTCTCGACCCGGGTGGCGGCAAGCAGGCCGGTGGTGGTGGAGAGGTCCATGTACTTCGACTACCTGGGGATAACCGACGGGCATAACTCGCCGGGGGTCACCGGGCTCTCCAATGTATGGTACTTCGCGGAGGGGTTCACCGACGGGGGCTTCGACACCTACGTGCTGCTCGCCAACCCCGGGGACAAGGCCGCCGCCGTGACAATGACCCTCCTGTCCGACGACGGCAAGAGGGCGGAGCTGGAGTACGTCGTCGGCCCCCACTCCCGGCGGACGGTGGTGGTGGACCGCATAGAGGGGTGGGAAGCGCGCGAGTTCTCGGTCCTGGCGTACGCAAGCGAGCCGATAGTGGCGGAGCGGGCGATGTACTTCAACTACAACGGGATAACCGGCGGGCACGACGCGATGGGCACCCCGGCGCCGGCCAGGGAGTGGTACCTGGCGGAGGGCTACACCGGCGACGAGTTCGACACCTATGTCCTCATCGCCAACCCGTCTCCCACCATTGCTACGGTGTCGGTTCGCTTTATGATGAACGGCGGGCGTTTCATCGACCTCAAGTACGAGGTGGGCGCGGACTCACGGTTCACAATCGCGGTGGACAAGATAAAGGGGATGTCCGACGAGGAGGTCTCCGCGTACATCAGCAGCAGCGTTCCGGTGGTGGTGGAGCGCTCCATCTACTTCAACTACTGGGGAAGGCCGGGCGGGACGTGCGCGCCGGGCGTGACATCCCCTGGCAAGGAGTGGTACTTCGCCGAGGGGTACACAGGCATGTGATGTTTAATAATTAACAGAAATAAACTATAATTAACTAACGAATTAACGCTAACAAGTGGGGTCAGCGCCTTATAGCGGTGGTCTGGAAGGTTACCGGTGTCCGCAAGGCCTGAACCCTTTCTGTCAAACAAACGGCGATTACACAAATAGGGGTGTATCGAGCATCAAGAGATTACTGAAAGCGTTCACGACCTGGACCGTGCTGGTGGGCGTTGCGCTGGCTATCGTGTTGAGCCCGCTCGGGGGCGGCTCGCCCATCGCCGGGGAGGGCGCGAGCGGCGCCGGCGGCGATCCGTTCTACTACTTCAGCGGGCGTGGGCGCGCCCACGGTGTCGGGATGTGCATGGACGGCGTCAAGTACAGGGCCATAGATGAGCACTCCTACCGGGACATAATCAACAACTACTACACGGGCATAACGTTCGGGCAGGTTGACGAGTACCAACTGATAAGGGTCAAGTGCCGGGACGGGCAGATAAGGACCTACACCCTGCGTGATTACCTCTATCACCTTGCGGAGGAACCGGAGAGCTACCCGTTCGAGGGGTTGAAGGTGCTCTACGTTGCGGCGCGGACCTACGCCCTGTCGTGCATAGCCCGAGGCAAGCACGCGGCGGATGGGTACGATATCTGCTCTAGCGGCAACTGCTGCCAGGCGATGGACGAGAACAAGGACCTCTCCAGGTTCCCCAACAACCGCGCCGCGGTGGACGCGACGGCGGGCGAGGTCATCATGTACGGCGGGAAGGTCATAACCGCCGCGTACTGCGGCTCCTGCGGGGGGCACTCCGACAACAACGAGGACGTCTGGGGCGGCTCCGCCATACCGTACCTGCGCGGCAAGCCGGACCCCTACTGCCACCGGTCGTCCCGCTACTCCTGGTCCGCGGCGTTCAGGAAGTCGGAGGTGGAGGCCAGGCTGAACTCCCGCGCCGACACCGCCGTCGGCGAGCTGTACGTGATGGACCTATCGAACCGGACGCCGGGGGGCAGGGTGCGCAAGGCGCGCCTTGTCGGCTCAACCGCCATCAAGGAGGTATCCGGGGGCGTCATCGCGTCCCTGTTCGGGCTCCAGGGCAACATGTACGAGCTGCTGCGCCCCAACTTCGACGAGTACATCCTGGTACTGAACCCCAACCCGGAGCCGACGATCGTCACGTTCACGTTCATGCAGCCTGACGGCACCACCGCCGACCAGATCGAGGAGGTGGGAGCGAACTCCCGCTTCACGTTGAACGTGAACGAACACATGCAGTTCGAGGAGGTCTCCACCCGCGTCGTGTCCGACCTGCCGGTGATAGCCGAGCGGGCGATGTACTTCAACCACCAGGGGCGCTTCAACGGGGGACACGGCAGCACCGGGGTGACCGAACCCGCGGGGGAGTGGTACTTCGCCGAGGGGTACACCGGGGGCACGTTCGACACCTATATCCTGGTGCAGAACCCACAGCCGGTTCCGGTTGACGTGAAGTTCACTTTCATGCGGCCGGGGGGGGAGACGGTCGAGCACGTGGCCGAGAGCGCGCCGTTCTCGCGGATGACGTTGCACCTCAACGGGGTCCCCGGCCTCGAGGATACCGATGTCTCCACCACGGTCCAGAGCGTCAGCGGGGACGGGATAATAGCGGAACGCTCCTGCTACTTCGACTACAACGGCTGCGACGGGGGTCACAACGCCCCAGGCGTCACCGGGCCCTCCGGCACGTGGTACCTTGCCGAGGGGTACACCGGGGGCGAGTTCGACACCTACATCCTCCTCCAGAACCCTGGCGGCGAGACGTCCGAGGTAGAGGCCGCCTTCATGAAGGAGAACGGGAAGAGCATCACAAAGAGGTACAGCGTTGCCCCGCACAGCCGGCACACCGTGCACGTGGACAAGATAGAGGGCCTGGCGAACGCGGGGTTCTCGACGACGCTGACCTCGGCGGGCGACGTCGGCTTCATCGCCGAACGCGCGATGTACTTCGACTACAACGGCCGCGGCCTGGACGACGGGCACGACAGCGTGGGCGTCACCGGGCCCTCCGAGGAGTGGTACTTCGCCGAGGGGTACACCGGCGGCGCGTTCGACACCTGGCTGCTGGTCGCCAACCCCGAGGAAGAGGCGGCGGAGGTCATGGTATCGTTCAACACCCCCGGTGGTAACACCATCCAGGAGGAGTACACGATAGAGCCCCGGTCACGGTTCACCGTGCCGGTGGACGCGGTGGAGGGGCTGTCCGATACGGAGGTCGCGATCACGGTGCGGTCCACCAACGGGGTCGGGGTGATCGCCGAGAGGTCGATGTACTTCATCTACTCGAACGGCTACTGCAGCTACGACGGCGGCCACAACACCGTCGGCGTGACCGCCCCGTCGACCACCTGGTACTTCGCCGAGGGATACACCGGTTTCTAGCGTCCGGCTGGAGGTCTCATGTCGCCAGGACACCGGAAAAACACCGGGGGCCCGGTGCTGATAACCCACCGCGACGTGACCGGGAAGGCGTTTGCCCTTCTCCTGATCATGGTTCTAGGCGTGCTCGCCGTCAATGTCGCGCAGCAACTCCCGCCTGAGGCGAGGTCCGGCGGCAACGTGGTGAACGCGCTGGAGGCCGACGGAGGCAGGATATACTCGCTTCTGCCGGTTCGCGGCGAGCGCCTGGAGGGGCTGGGCCTGGGGTACATGGTCCCACGCGGAAGGGTAGAGCGCGGGGGGCCCGTGTCGCTTTCCACGGTGCGCGACTCGGGCCTCCTCAGGGCGTACAGCGTCCCCCCGGACCGCCTGGCCTCCACCCCGGAGGGGAACTGCGTGTTTCTTCCCTCTTCCCCGAGGGTGGACGGGCCCCGTCCGGCGGGGATGATCCACCATGGCTGTCGTTCCCAACGCAAGGTCGCGCTGACGTTCGACACCACCGAGGTCCTGGAGCCGGAGTCGCGGGTCATCATCGAAACGCTGACCGCGCTCAGGGCGCCGGCCACCATCTTCGTTTGCGGCGGCTGGTGCCACGCCAACCCGGAGCTTCTCCGCATGGCGATAGACCACGGCTTCGAGATCGCGAGCCATTCCTACAACCACCCCTATTTCACCCGCCTGTCCGACGCCGAGATAGAGTGGCAGCTCCGTAGCACCGAGAACGCCGTGCTGGAGATCGGAGGCGCCCCGATAGCGGCCTACTTCCGTCCCCCGTACGGGGATATCGACGCCAGGGTCGAGCAGGTCGTCTGCGGGCTGGGCTACGATATCATCTACTGGAGCCGGGATACCAGCGACTGGAAACCGGCGACCGTCCAGTCGCAGATAAGGGACCGGGCAACGGTGGGGACCAGGGGCGGCGATATAATCCTCATGCACACCAACGGTACGTACACCTCTCAGGCGCTGGTGGAGATAGTCAACAACCTCAGGGCCGACGGCTTTGAGCTGACCACCGTGTCCGGCGTGCTGCAACCGTGAGTAGATTGGGGTCTTGAGTGGGCCGCCCGGCCTGCAACGGCTCTACCCCCGTACAAGCAAGTTTGCTAACTTGAGAAAGCGTCAACCTGATGATACTATTCTGACGTTTAGAGCACTTAGGGAGGAACACGGAGTTGAAAGCACTTGTGTTATGCGGTGGCAGCGGAAGCAGGTTGCGGCCCATCACCCACACGATGGCCAAGCAGTTGGTCCCTATCGCCAACAAGCCGGTCCTGTTCTACGGCCTGGAGGCTATAAGGGACGCGGGAATTGAGGACGTAGGCATTGTGGTGGGGGAGACCGCCAGGGAGATACGCGAGGCGGTGGGGGATGGCTCCCGGTGGGGCCTGGATGTCACCTACATCACCCAGGATGAACCGCTGGGCCTCGCTCACGCGGTCCTGGTGTCCGAGGGGTTTCTCGGCGATGACGAGTTCGTGATGTACCTGGGCGACAACCTGATAAAGGACGGGATATCCAGCTTCGTGGACCAGTTCAGGTCCAACAAGCCCAACAGCGAGATACTGCTGGCCCATGTGAGCATGCCGGAACTCTTCGGGGTCGCCGAGCTGGAGGGCGGGAAGGTGATCCGCCTGGTGGAGAAGCCCAAGGAACCCCCCAGCGATCTGGCCCTGGTGGGCGTCTACATGTTCGATCACAACATCATGGACGCGGTCAAGGCCATCAAGCCGTCGAAGCGAGGGGAATTCGAGATCACCGACGCGATACAGTGGCTCATCGACGAGGGAATGGAGGTGGACCCCCACGTGGTCGGCGGGTGGTGGAAGGACACCGGCCGCCTGGAGGACATGCTGGAGGCGAACCGCATCATGCTGGAGGCGATCGAGCCCCGCATCGACGGGCATGTGGACGGCGAGTCCGAGACGCATGGCAGGGTAGTGGTGGAGGAGGGTGCCCGGATAATCAATAGCACCGTAAGGGGGCCCGCGATCATCGGGGAGCGCACCAGGGTCGAGAACTCGTTTATCGGGCCGTTCACATCCGCCTACTTCGACGTTGTCATAACAGGCTCCGAGGTGGAGCACAGTATAATCCTGGAGAATAGCACCATCACCGACATACCGGGCCGCATCGAGGACAGCCTGATAGGGCAGAACGTGCAGATCTTGCGCTCCGCCCCGAAGCCGTCCGCCTACCGTTTCATGCTGGGCGACAACAGCCGGGTAGGAATTCCATAGACAAAAGGGGTCCCCCAGCTTTTCAGGAGGGCGATATGATAGAGGGTGTAGTCATAAAGCAGTTGAGGGTCATCCCCGATGAGCGGGGACATCTCATGGAGATGCTTCGCAGCGACGACGAGGTCTTTGAGAAGTTCGGGCAGGCGTACATGACCACGACGTACCCGGGGGTGGTCAAGGCCTGGCATATGCACAAGAAGCAGAACGACAACGTGGTATGTGTCAGGGGCATGATAAAGCTGGGGTTGTACGACGGCCGGAAGGGCTCCGGCACCGAAGGAGAGGTAATGGAGATCTTCCTGGGCGAGAACCGGCCCGTTCTGGTGCATATTCCCCGGGAGGTCCATCACGGGTGGAAGTGCGTGAGCGAGGAGGAGGCTTACGTGGTGAACGTCCCCACCGAGCTATACGACTACGACAACCCCGACGAGCACCGTCTGCCGTTTGACACCGACGAGATACCGTACGACTGGGACATAAAGATGGGATAGGGGTCTGTTACAGTGAGAATTCTGGTAACCGGCGGCTGCGGCTTCATCGGCTCCAACTTCATCCGTTACATGTTCCAGACGTACCCAGGGGTGGAGATAACCAACCTGGACAAGCTTACCTACGCCGGAAACCCTGAGAATCTCCGTGATATCGAGGGAGAGTACGGCTACACGTTCGTCCGCGGCGACATCCGCGACAAGGAACTGGTGGGCAGAGTGCTGGGCGAGGGCTTCGACGGGGTACTGAACTTCGCCGCCGAGAGTCACGTCGACCGCTCGATATCCGGACCCATGGAGTTCATCCAGACGGACGTCTTCGGGACGTTTACCCTCCTGGAGGAGTGCCGCGGCCGCGGCATATCCAGGTACGTCCAGATATCCACCGACGAGGTCTACGGGAGCATAGAGGACGGGTCGTTCACCGAGGACTCGCCCATCGTCCCCAACAGCCCGTACGCGGCGAGCAAGGCGGGTGGCGACCTGCTGGTGCGCGCCTACCACCAGACGTACGGGATGCCGGTCATCATAACCCGGTCCAGCAACAACTTCGGTCCGTATCAGTATCCGGAGAAACTGATACCCCTGTTCATCACCAACGCGCTGGAGGACATCGCGTTGCCCCTGTACGGCGACGGGCTGAACGTGAGGGATTGGCTCTTTGTGAGCGATAACTGCCAGGCGATAGACCTGGTGCTCCGAAAGGGCGAGATCGGGGAGGTCTACAACATCGGTGGCGGGCAGGAGCGGACCAACATCGAGATAACCCGGGCGATACTCTCCATCCTGGGAAAGCCGGAATCACTCATCGAGTACGTGGACGACAGGCCCGGGCACGACCGGCGCTACTCCCTCGAGTTCGATAAGACCCGGGCGCTCGG